>VXTH01000357.1:0-21866 GCA_009837565.1 Chloroflexota bacterium
GCTCTGGGCGCTGCTACAGGACCTGGTGGAGCGGGAGGGCCGGGACGCGGCGGCGCTGCGGCTGGGTCTGAGTGAGCGCACCATCCGCCGGACCCTGGCGGACCGGCACCTGAGCCGCAAGATGACCGAGGCGCTGTTGTACGAACGCGATCGACGGCGCGCGGAACAGCCCGAACAACCGGCTGAGCCTTACGGACAGGAGTCCCCCGTCCCTCAGGAGGAGTCGCGGGGTGGCACGCTGGACCAACTGGAGCGCCGCCTGGCCACGCTGGAGCGAGAGTTCAAGGAGTGGACCGAGTTCACCGACGCCGACTTAGGCAAGGCGGAGGAGGACATCCGCAACCTGGAGCGGCGGCTGGGGTTCCGGCGGGGCTCGGGTGGACAATTGGTGAGCGACTCCAAGTCCCCTCCTCGCACGCATCCCGAACTGGTCACGGTCGAGCCCATGCCTGACGACGGCGATGTCTTCGGCGAGGCGCTGCCCGTGGTGGCCGAGTGGCGGCGGGCCCTACGCGGGGTGGAAAAGCCGCCGCACACCCTGGCCTGGTTCGGGGCGACCGAGCGGCTGCTGCGCTTGGAGATCCAGTTGATCGACGACCGTCGATTGACCCTGCCGCCGGCAGACTCCCCCTGGGACGAGGTGCGCCGGGACAACGAGCTGCAGCTGCGTGAGCACCGGCTGCGGGAGCTGCGCCGTCAGCGGGTGTGGACGGAGCCGCTGCACTGGGTTGGGCGCATCGTTACCCTGGGGCGCTTCGGCGGGGAGGAGGAGCTGGGACGGCAGATGCAGCGCGAGTACGAGGCGCGACGGACCGAGGTTTTTGCCTCAAGTTGGGGACGCGGGGACGATCGAAATCGGAACTGACCGGATGATCGTTGAGGAGTTCTTGTCCGTTGCGACCGCGAGTTGAGCAAGGGGCGGGGAGTAGGATCGCCTACGAGACCCTGACCCACCCCAGTGCCGGGCGGCGAATGGTGTGTGGTTGTGAGGTGAAATCCCTTCGCGAAGGCGTGAATGCGCTCGAGGGTCGTGTCTCATGGAGATGAGGATGCACGGATGACGGCGTTGACATGGAGAGTGTGGATACCGACGACGACGGAATGCAGCAGCGGTCGGCGGACGTGCCCTGCCACGTCTTCCCCGAGCTGATCACCGAGCAGTCGGAACTGGGCGAGGAGCAAATATACGGTGCGGCAGCCGAGGATGCCATCGAGTGGCGCGAGGCTTGGGCGGAATGCAGGTCGGCGCGCTACGCACTGGACTGGGTGCGGGCCGAGCGGAAGCGGCTTGACCTGGAGATTCGGTTGATCGGGGAGTTCGGGCTGACCCCGCCCCCGGCCGACGTGCCCTGACACGAACGGCGTCGAGACAGCGAAGCGGAATGGCGGGAACGGGCGCTGTGGCGGCTGCGCTGGCAGCTGCCGCTGACGTGGTGTCTGCACTGGCTGCTGCTCCTGTTGAAGTTCGGGCGATGGGGGCGTCCCCACGGTAGAGTTCGTTCGATGACCGCTTTCGGACGAGTTGTCTGGCTCACGATCGTCGGCGCAGTCCTGATCGTCGCGGGCTGGTCGCTGCCCGCACGTGGGGAGACCGGATCGGAGCCCGAGCAGACCGGAGTGGAGGTGCGCCTGGCCGGCAGGCTTCACGAGGACGGACGGATCGAGGTCGCGCTGCAGACCTGGTGGAACGGCCAATGGTCGAGGGGCGTCTTTCCGTCGCGCCGATACCTACCCGCCGACGCGGTCAACGGACGCTGGCTCGCCTCGGCGCCGGTGCGGGCGACCAGCTTCCAGTCCCAGGTCAGGCTGAGCGTCGAGTATCCGCGCTGGGACGGTGCGGACGGACCCGGAGAGTTAGAACTGCGAATCGATGGACAGCGCTATCGCTCGAACTGCGGCCATCTGGCGCTGGAGTTCGAGGACGAGCGGCTGCGTCTGCGGACCCGCGATGCCGCCTGCGCAGAAGACAAGCCGCTGGCCGCCCACCGGCTCGCGATTCCGACCGGACAGGGGCGACAGGATGTTCGCATCGCGGCGCGGCGCGGCGCCGGACGGGTGCAGCTCGCGGTGCAGCATCGCGAGGGTTCAGGTTGGAGCGAACGGCTGATCCCGGCCGACTCACGCTTGCCCGAACGCATGAGGGTGGGGCGCTGGTACCACACGTTCACGGTCGTCTTGCCCCCGCCGCCGGCGGCGCTCTCGGGACAGCTGCACCGCGCGGCGTCACTGGCCCTGATCGACGGCGACTTTCAAATCGAAACGGACGACCGACGGTTCCACGGCAACTGCGGTGTGCTCGAGCTGCGCGCCGGGGAGGACGCCATTCTGGTTGACAGCATGGACGCGCAGTGCGCGGCGCTCACAGCGCTGGCGACGATCTGCGGCCCCGATGTGCACGAGCGGAACTGCGACGTCCAACGCAATCACGCATACGAGTGGGAGCGCGCTTGGCTGCAGTTGGGCGGGGCCGAGGGCGTCAGGCTCGAACTCAGCGAAGCCCGGGCGCTGGTCGACGCGATCTACCGCGATTACTTTCCGAACCGCCCGCATCCGCCTCGGGTGGTCCGAACCAGCGGGGACGGGACACACTATGACGCTGCACGACACCGGATCCAGCTGGCCGATTGGGCGATGACGCTCGATGCCGTGCTCCACGAGACGGCGCACGCGCTGATCGACAGCGCTGGGGTTGACGATCCGGGTCACGGCGCACGCTACTTGGCGCTGCTCCTCGAGCTCTGGCAGCGTTACCTGCCGATCGTTGATACCAACGCCGCCCGCACCGGTGCGCTCGCCGCCGGCCTCGAGGTCGAGGACTCGGTTCGGCCGCTGCTGATGCGAGTGCGCGGCCCGGAGGCCTTGCGGGACCTCATCTGTGACCATTCGTTGCGGTCGGAGCGACTCTGCCGGTCTCTGGCAGGCGAGCTCGACGCCGGACCAATGGACGGGAGCGCCGGCGGCTTGGGCGGCAGTCTCGGCGAACTCTGGTGGCTGAGCCGGGTCGATGCGGACACGGGCGTCAGAGAGACAACGCTCGTGCGCGAATCGACGGAGCAGTTCAACGGTGTGTCGCTCGCCCGCCTGAGCATCAGTTGCGAGAGCGACGATCAACTTGAGCTGGCGATCTGGTGGCGTGACTTGGATGCGGTGTCACCTCGACTCTCGTTCCGCATCGGCGACGGTTCCCGGCAGAGTGCCCGCTGGCGGACGTTCAGCGGCGGCACCTGGAGTGGAGACGAATGGGCCGGCCATCAGGCGCTCGACGCAGCCTCGTTCCTACAGGCACTCAACTGGCGAGCGGCTATCGCGGGCGCTCTGCATGTGCAGTTCGCGCAGAGTCGGCGTGTGCACCGCGCCAGCTTCGAGCTGCGCGGCCTGTTCAGCACTCCGGTGCAGTCCGCCCTTGTCCGCTGCGGCGCCGAACGCCCGGCGCGAGATTCGAATGCGCCAATCGTCGATTGGGGGCGCTTCGGCGCAGACCTCTGGTGGGGCGTCGCCGAAGATGACGAACCACCCCGAACGTACGTGGTCAGTGAGACGACGATCTCCGGTACTGACCGCGAGGCGCGGCTCCAACTCGAATGCCAACAAGGAGAGCTGGGGTTCGATGTCTACTGGGCTGTCGACGAGGAGCTCGCTCGGACCGTTGTCTACCAGATCGCCGGCGGCCCGCCGCAGCGCGAAGAGTGGACCGCCGGTTGGGCTCGTTGGGGTGACGTCGAGTACAAGTGGACGGGCCCAGAGGACGCCGCCGGGCTGGTCGCCGAGCTGGCCTGGGCTGCCCAGAACGGAGGCGCGCTGGTCGTTGAGGCGCACGAGCGGGGCAATCCCAACCGGCGTTACAGCGCCCGCTTCGAGCTGGCGGGGATCTTCGCGACGCCGGTCCAGCCCAACCTCGTGAGATGCGCTCGCTAGCCGACGTCCGTCGCGGACGCCTGGGCTACTGACGGCGGCGGACCACCGCCCGCACGGGCGCCGCTACTAAGTGTTCTTGGTTGACCATGCTGTACACCCTCTCCGGCCTCGCTGAACCAAGCGATCGAGCGAGCCCGAGACGTTCAACGGCTCAGCGCCGTGGGCTCACCCTCCCAGCGCGCTGTTCTCTCTTGCCCGATCGACGAGCCGGCCGCTATCCGTCTTGCCCGTGGCTCTGTTCCCTATCGGACTGAGGGCCGCTGGGGCATCACTTGCTGGGAGACGTGGCAGTTCTCGCACCAGAACAGGCAGCACAGCCCTGAAGCATCGCCCAACGCTGTGGCATGCTCCAGCACGGCCTCTCGACTACCGAGGTCTCAACCCTCCAGGCGAACCGGGCTTGCATGGCGGGTGGGTGTGCACGCCAGTCGCCGTCGAGTTCCGGCCGGGAGGGTCGGATTGCCGCCGCGGTGTAGTCGGTCGCGCTCACTGGCGCCGAGCGCGCGGCGACAAGCAAAGCGCCGGCCCCGGCGTTCCCGACAAACCGTGCCCGGGTGCTTGCGCGGACTACCCCCTGGCCGAAGGTCGGGAACCGAGAAACGTGGTCGAGCGGACGACAGGCGGCGTGCGGCTGGGCGCCGGCCGGGCAGCAGGTACGGCGCGGCCCGCCGCCTGACGCAGCCGCCAGCGATTGCGCCCGACATTCTCGATCTCGCTCGCCTCTTGCATGCGCTGCAGGTTGGACTGCAGGTTCGCGATCGGCTTGGCGCCCTGCGGCGCGGCGTTGCGCCGCTCCAGCTCGGCCAGGATTGCGGTCGCGTGGGCGGGTTCGGCTTGCCGGCCGAGGAACTCGCGCACCGTCCGGCTGATCAAGACGCGCGGCAGGCGGCGCTTGGCCGTTCCGGACCTTCGCGGGGCAGCCGTGCGTGCGGGCGCCGACGTTGGTGAGGCGGCGGCATTCGATTCCAACTCCAGCAGTTCCTCAACCAGGCGACGTCTGGCCTCGAGCCGCTCCAGCTCCGCCTGGATGACGGCCAGTTCGGCGTGCAGCTGTTCGGCAAACTGAGCAGACACGGGCGGTGCTCCCTTCGGTCGAGGCGCGCGGCCTGAGACATGTTCGGCAGCGCAGGACTTCGCGAGCCGATACTTGTAGCCAAGGCGCCTCTACGCAGACTATGCCAGCGCGGACACGTAGCCGGACTACGCGGCGACCGTCATGCGACAAGACCTTGGACAGTGGTTGTCAGAGTCTTCGGGCCATGTTGGCGGCCACCGGCTGCTTGGACCACGAGCCGGTCTGGCGATCTGACGGTTAGAGTTTGCAGCCATGGCTCCTGAACAGGAACAGAGCGGGTCCGCGGTCGTCGGCGCGTCGGCTTCGGGTGTCTGGGGCCGGCTTTTGAACCTCTGGCGCTACTGCTCAATCGACGTGGGCGAGGTCTTCATCGACCTGGTCCGCTCAGCCACGGGCGGCCGCGAGCGCGTTCCAATCGCGGCGATCGACGCCGTTGGCTGGCAGCACGGGAGGCTCGGCGCCCGCTGTTGGCTCACGACCGGCGGCGGCCGCCGGTTCGCGGTCGGGGGGCTGTCGTCCGCAGACGCCGCTCTGGTCGCGGCCACGGTCGAGCAGCGGGCTCAGGCTCTGGCCCGCGCCCTGGAGACACAAGGCCGGGCTATCGCTGCGCAGCTCGATCAGTGGTTCGCGGGCACCGACTACCTGCGCGCATCCCAGGCGCGAGCGGTTCAGCAGCAGCTGGAGAGGCTGACGGGCGAGACGTTCCCGGCCTCCGGCGAACTCACCCGGCGGCATCTGTCGCCGGAGAGCGGGGAGGCGTTCTCCCGATTACAGGAACTGCCAGCGGAGGATGGGTTCGAGCAGGCCCGCCGGAGGACCAACGCCAGATACGTCTGGCGGGAATCGCAGCGCGCCGCTGAAGCGATGGCGGGGGTGAGCGGATTTCGGCCGAACCCGGAGCAGGCGGAAGCCGTGGCGACGGACGAGGACGTGACCCTGGTCCTGGCCGGCGCGGGCACGGGCAAGACGGCGGTGATCACGGGCAAGGTCGCGCACCTGATCGCGAATCGAGCGGTCGCGCCGGAGCGGATCCTGGTGCTGGCCTTCAATCGCCAGGCCGCGGCCGAGTTGCGCGAGCGCCTCGAGCCGGCTCACGCCGGCGTCGATGTCGCCACCTTCCACGCCTTCGCCCGGCGCGTCGTCGCCCAACGCCAGCTGGCGCCCTCGATCTCGCCGCTGGCCGAGGACGAGATGCAGTTGCGCCGGTTGATCGACCAGACCCTCGAGTCGCTGCTGCGCGACCCCGAGCAGGGCTCGGCGCTGCGCCAGTTCATCCTCTACCACCTGGGGGAGTACCGCGCCGCGCACGACTTCGAGCGGCCCTCGGACTACTTCGAGTACCTGCACAGAGTCGAGCTGCGCACGCTCGGGGGCGAGCGGGTCAAGAGCCTGGAGGAGCTCAAGATCGCCAACCTCCTCGCCCTGCACGGCGTCCCTTACCGCTACGAGGCCGCCTACCCGGTCGCCACGGCGACGACGGCGCAGCGCCAGTACCAACCCGACTTCTACCTGCCCCAACACGACCTCTACATCGAACATTTTGCCGTTGATCGACGCGGTGAACCGCCGCCGCACTGGCCCGAGGCCGCACGCGAGGAATACCGTCGCGGGATCGAATGGAAGCGGGCGATTCACGCCGAGCACGGCACGCCGCTGCTGGAGACCTACAGCTGGCAACACCGGACCGGCAGCTGGCAGCACAACCTGCGGGAGCAGCTCGAGGCCTGGGGGGTCGCGCTGCAGCCGCGCCCGCCGCAGGAACTCGTCGAACGGCTCAGGCGGCTGATGCGCAGTTCGCAGCTGAGCCGCCTGCTCGCCGCCTTCCTCCGCCACGTGACCTCCGGCCAGCACGAGGAGACAGAACTCGGGCGGCGCGCCTCGGAGGCCGCCGATCCGGAACGGGCGCACGCCTTCCTCGAGCTGTTCCGGGCGGTCTACGCCGCCTACCGCACGGCGCTGGGTGGCGAGTGCGACTTTGACGACCTGATCAACCGGGCGGCGCAGGCCATCGGCGAGGGCGGCTGGGACTCGCCCTACGACTACGTGCTGGTCGACGAGTTCCAGGACATCTCGCGCGGCCGGATGAGGCTGTTGGCCGCACTGAAGCGGCCGCGAACCGCCTACTTCCTCGTCGGAGACGACTGGCAGTCGATCTACCGCTTCGCCGGCAGCGATGTGCACCTGTTGCGCGACTGCGAGTGCTGGCTGGGACCGGTGGAAGAACGCACGCTAAGCCGGACCTTCCGCTTCGCCGAAGGCATCCTCGCCCCATCGAGCGGCTTCGTCCAGCGTAATCCCGCCCAGACCACGCGCCGGCTGCTCCCGGCCCAGCGGTCACCGGACCACGGCATCGCCGTGATTTGGGCGAGCGAGGCGAGCGTCGGCATCGGTCAGGCAGTTGCTGACCTCGAGCGCCTGGGCGTCAGCCGCCAGGCCTCGGTCCTGGTCCTCAGCCGCTACCGGCAGCGCCTGCCCAGCGTGCAGGTCAGGGGCCGCACGCTGCAACAGAGCACGGTCCACGCCGCCAAGGGCCGCGAGGCGGACTACGTCGTCGTGCTCGACCTCAAGGGCGAGCGCCGCGGGTTCCCCTCGCAGATCGAGGACGACCCGCTGCTCGACCTGGTCGCGCCGCCGGCGGAGCCGTTCGAGTTCGCCGAGGAACGCCGCTGCTTCTACGTCGCGCTGACCCGAGCCCGCCACGGCGTCTACCTGCTCGCCGACCCGCTGCGTCCCTCGCCGTTTGTCACCGAGTTGCTCGAACATGCCGAGGCGGACATCCGGCTCGTCGGCGGAGCCGCAGCGCAGCCCAGGCAGATACTGCACTGCCCGCGCTGCGAGGGCGGCCGGCTGATCCAGGCGCGGCGCGGCCAGTCTCTGCGCTGCAGCCTCTGGCCGCATTGCGACTACCTCGCCCCGCTCTGTTCCTGCGGTGCGGGGCACATCCTGGTCGGGCAGGACCTCCGGGTCTGCTGCACCAATGCCGGCTGCAGTGCGAGGCCGGAGCGCTGCCCCAACTGCCAGTGGGGCGTGCTCGTCGAGCGGCATGGTCCCTACGGTGCCTTCTGGGGCTGTTCCCGCTTCTCCGCCGACCCGTCCTGTGGTTTCACCCGCGACCGGCTAGCCAGAAGTAGTCGCTCGTGACGATCGCTGGCTATCGCAGGTCACGTCACCGAGCTGAGCGCTCAGCTCGGCGGCGCCAGGAACACGCCGACGACCGGCAAAGCGAATCCTGCCGCCACGACGTATGGCGCGATGCCCAGCAGTGGAAGGCTGGCGAGCAACATGAGCACACCAGCGCCAAAGAGACAGCGCGCGATGATCAGGCGCGGCGATCTCACGCCCCACAGTCTTCCAGCAAGTCGATGAACGGCTGTGGCAAGCTCACGTACTCGAGGGTCATTGCCGCGTAGGCGATCGCCATTCGGCGCTCGGTGTCGGGTGATGAATCCAGTTCTTGCGGGAACGGGTCTTGACCATCGCCGGACTCGGCGAGCGCAGAAGCATAGATCGTCAGGAACTCGATCAGGGCTTCGTGAAACGCCTGCGCGTCTCGGGGCGGCTCCAGCGCGGCTAGCCCTGCGGCGCGGCGCTCCAACTCTTGACGAGCCTCGCCGATCGTCTCCCCGTCCACCCCGGGGTCGATGTGAGGGTAGGTTTCGCAGTAGGCCACCACGTAAGCCTCGGGAGTCAAGCGATCGTCGCCACAGGCGACGACCAGCGCGATAACGACTACCAACAGGAGAATTCTGGCAATCACCGTCTTGTCCAGGGGTGACTCCGCCTGAACCGAACGGTCCAGGCGGGTGTGCGCCAGCGTTGGCGGTGCGCTCACGGCGTTGTGCAACTGGTCGAGAAGCGCTTGCCGAGGTAGTCGCCGGCTCCGTAGGTCCAGTAGTGCGAGAACGTGCAGTGATAGGCCCCGTTCGGTCCACCACTCACCGTCGCCTTCGTCTTGGCCCCGATGTCTGGTCCGATTGGCAATGGGAAGCCGTCTGAGTGCCAAACGGCTGAGTGCCAGCGGGAGTAGTACCCGGTTGCTGCATTCGGCCCCTTACCGCGACTCTCGGATACCAATCCCCACCAGATGTTGTCCCAGTAGTCATCGTCGTCATCGAGCCGGGTGACCGCCGTGCTCGCGTAGCTCCACTTCAACCATGCCCAGTGCAAGAACATCGTGAAGCCCGGCGGATCGAGTCCCTTGAGCGTTGCTTTGGCGGACTTGGTGCTCGAGCTGCTTGCCAGATAGTCCCCTTGTTCTGGGCCGACCGAGATTTCGATCAGAATCTCCACGCCGTCGCACGCCCCGACGGCCTCAGTTTCCAGATGCACGCCTGGGTCGGCGGACAACGCCGGTGCAGTTGTGACGACGCATGACTCGCCGGTCGGCTGGGCAACAGTCGAAGGCATGACAGTGACGGTATAGCCACAGCTGTTGTCCGGCTTCGTTTGGCTCGCGAAGACGCTGTTGCGCTCGCCGGCCGTGAGGGTTACATCCGAGAGATCTCCGCAGGGATTGGTTGGCGCCTGCGCGCCGGCGTTGGTACTGGCTGTCAGAAACAACACGGCCGCCACGATCGTGGCGGCCGCCAGCGAGACTCCGGGGATGATGCGTGGTTTCTGGTGCGTGTCGTGCTTGTGGATGAGGGCGGCGAATCGGGACGTCATATCGGTCCCTCCTTTCGTCGATGCCTCCTCACTTCCACGTTCGACACTACTCTTCTGAAGTCGTCCCTGCCTCATTCTCATCGAGGTTACGTGGGCCAGTCACCGCAGGGGAATCACGCTAGCTAACTCTCCTGACGCGCTGACTACCGATAGCAGCTTGAGCGATCGATCGAAGGCTCGGCCAAAGATCGTTGAAGAGCAGCGTTCGCTCACCTGGCCTGGGCAGCTAGAGTCGCGCCACACCGATACCGGCCTCCGCGGGTCTTGCGGCTCGGCTATGCGGGGCCGCCTCGAGGTTAGCCAGGCGGGTGAGGTTGTAGGCGGCGGTCAGTTCGAGCCACAGCTTGGTGCGGGCCCGGCCGAGGTAGTGCAGGTTGCCGCTGGCGCCCACCGTCGCCGGGACCCTGACGTCGTGCTCGACCATCGCCAGGTCAGCGTGCAGGTCGGCGCCGTGAACCTTAGGCCGGCTGCGAGTGGAGCGACGACGGCTCAAACTGGCGCTGCGCCTGGTCGGCGTCTCTCGGCTGACCCCGCTCCGGCAGGTGTGTTCTGGCCTGAGCGATGGCGCGGTCGCGAGCAGGACGGACGACACTAGGCCTTCGAATGTCGGAGCGACTTGGCGCTGGGATTGCCGGATGGCTGAACAATGCTAGAGCGAGAGCCGGGTTGCGTGAACTTTGGGGTCGGCGATACCGAGCGGCACGAAGGAGGCAATCTTCTGGTGGACATTCGTCGCGTCTTTGATTCAATCATCTATCTGGGGGAGGACGACCGCACTGTGGCTGATGTTGCCGACCCCCGACAGGTCAATCGAACGATGAGAGAGCGGATGCTCTCGGGAAGCACGCATCACAGAAGACCAGAACACTGTTAGTCAGGGTGCACAGTATTCTTCGTAGACGGACGAGTCATTAGTCCCTCGTATTTTCTGTTCCAGTCCCGGAAGGCTTGGTGGTCCGGCTTGAGCAGATGGAGACACCCGCATAGTCTTCCTATACCAGGGATACAGAAAGGACCCTTGATGACGCTCACCCGCAAGTTGATGCTCGGTATGGCAGTCCTGATAGGCGGGTTCGCCGTGATGACCGTCATCGGAGGTTCGATCGAAGCCGCAACGACCTCGTCCGAAGGGAACTTGAACTGGGAGATGCGGGTCGGCGGGGCGCCGGAGGTTGCAGTCGCAGCACCAGACACCTGTGAGTCGTCAACGATCTTCAATGCGCCGATGGCATTGACGGCCGCTGAAGTCGACGCGCCGGGTTTGTTTGGCGGTGCGTCACCGGAGAGCGGAGGTCCCTGCCAGACGGTGGTTGAGTGCACCCTTACGCACTGGGGCTGGTACTGCGTCGTCTACATCGTCTGTCCATAAGGGCCGAGTCGCGTCTGCGCCTGCTGGACGCTGAGACCTGGTCGGACGAAACGACGTGCACGGGAGTCTACGCTCGCGGCTGGATGCTCGACTCACGCGGCGGCGCGTGCTGCGGTCGGTGTATGCCGCTGGCGTGGGGGTGGCGGGCATCGCGTTGGTCGGCTGCGGCGAGGATGAAGAGGCCGGTTCTCCTCCGACGCCCGGCGCGCAATCCGCGAGTCAACAACCCAGCGACGCCCGACAGGACGAGGCGAGTCAGGGTCAGGGCCGCCCGGTCTTGACACAAGAGGATCGCGGACAGACTCAGTCCGCGGAACCAACGGGCCCGCAACAGCCTGGGGCTCGTCAATCGCAAGGTGACGCCTCCGCTCAGCAATCATCAGCGGGTCCTGCGCCGGAGGATCTCGTCAACCCGCTTGAGTGGCGGGAGCGATACCACTGGCGCGAGCTGGCCGCGCTGCACGACCCTCCCCTCACTCCAACGGCGGGCGGCACGCTGACCATTGAGAGTGCGGCGGTGGACAGCTGGGACCCGTTTGCGGCCTGGGAGCCCGAGCTCGAGGCGGCTCAGTCTGGGCACCTGCTGCCGCTGGTCTACAGCCGTCTGGTGGAACTCGACGTCTCCGACCGCTCCGATGCGCATCGGACGCTGATCCAGGGCGACCTGGCCGTTGGCTGGGAGTGGCTGGACCCGACGACTCTTTCATTCTCGCTCCGACCAGGTGTCTTCTGGCCAGATGAATCGCCGACCGGCGGTCGGCCGCTCGACGCCATAGACGTGGCCTCGTCCTACGCCGCGCTCATGGAGCCGGGAACGAGGCAGGCACCGATCTACGAGGCGGTCGAGCGCATCGAGGCCTACATCGGTGAAGGCGACCGCGGTGTGATCTTCCGTTTGCTCGAGCCGAGCGCCCCGCTCCTGAATCAGATGACCTCGCCCTGGCACGTCGTGTTGCCGGCCGAGGTCGTGAGCGGCTCGCAGCGGGTCGATCTGTCGCAACGGTCCATCGGCACGGGGCCGTTCGATCTGAACCGCTCCGACGGGCGCTCCAGCTGGGTCGTGACGCGCAACCCGTCCTACGCCCGCCGCGATGCCGGCGGCCTGGCGCTGCCCTACCTGGACGAAGTGCGGGGCGAAGACTACGCCGTCCGCGACCAGCTCGGCAATCCGCCGCCCGGCGGCGCCAGGTGGGCGGCCTGGGAGAGCGGGGCGGCGCAGGCGATTGCATTGGACGGCCCGGCCGAGGCCCGACGCGCGCTGGATGCCCAGCCCGACGCCCAGCTGCAGGTCACCCCGCCGACTCCCTCCGGCGGTCCGCACTTCACGTTTCGCTCGCTGAGCGACGGACCGTTCGCCGACACACGCGTGCGCACGGCGCTCTCGATGGCGCTGCATCGTGGCAACCTGTCGGCGCTGGTCTATGACGGCTTCGCCGCCCTCGACGCCGCCCAGAACTGGACCTTCTTCTCCGCTGCTGGAAATTCGTCTGGCGGGCTTCGCGAATGGCCGTGGGAGGCGGACGAACTGGGGCAGGCCCAGCAGTACGAGCCGAATCAGGCGCTCGCGTTGCTCGCGGCGGCCGGCTACAACGAGGAAAATCCGCTGACGCTCGGCGTCGATATGGCGCCGACGCTGAATCCCGCCGGCAACCCCTACGACCCAGGCGCGCAGCGGATCGCCGAGTTCGTCGCCCAGCAGTGGGAGCAATACCTCTTCGGCGCCGTAGAGGTACGCCGGCTGGAGCGCATCTGGACCCAGTTCACCGACTCGCAGGGCAGCCTGTGGTTCATTCCCGAGCCCGATCCCGGGGTCGACCTGGTCTTCCAGGATCCGGCAGATGTGGAAATCTACGACGCCGACGCCGACGATCTGGCCTACGCCAGCCTGCACTCGGCCGGCCGCTACAACCGGGCCGGGATCAACGATCCTGAGATTGACGAGTGGGCGGTTGCGCAGCGGAGGGCGCTCGATCCGCTCGAGCGCGCCGACCTGCTGGGACGGATCTGGCTCAAGGAACAGGAGGAAATCTGGCGTATCCTGCTGGTCAACCCCTACGGGGTGCGCGTTCGCCGCGGGAGCGTCTTCAACCTGCTCGACACCTACTACGCCAAGAGCCTCCAGATCGCTCCCGACCAGCTCAAGACGGCCTGGAACGGCAGGTAATGCGAGCCACAGCCGAGTCTTAAGCGGCCGCATCATCCCGCCCAACATCGGAATCCAGCGGGAGCGTTCCCCGGATCCTGCGTGACGAGAGTATGAGCCCGCGTCCGACCATCCTAGGTCCGGGACCAGCCATCCGAGCAACAGGTTGACAAGGAGCCGACGTCTTGGCTCACAGTTGATCGGATCGAGCACATCTTTGCTTAACGTGCTCGCCGTGGATCGCGCGATTCACCGGAGGCGTTCCAGCGCTGGTTCAGTGCACTTACACACCCTAGGATGGGCATGTTCTTGCGCCACGCCGACCGACGCCCCTCGGTCAGCATCGATTGGCTTCGCTGATCTCCACGCACCACGTCTGATGGTCGGCCATCGCTGCCCGAGGTCGATGCGGCAATGATCGTCACCCCGGCGACCGGAGCGGCGCATCGCCTGGCGAAGTGGCCTCAAGATGGTGGTGATCTTGGGAACGACTGACTGCTCAGTCGTGGTACTTGCCTGGCCGGAATCGCCGGTCGCCGACGATCACCGCTGCCTGAGCTCGCTGCCACAACTAGTCCGGAGGAACTTCGGCGACGGCTCCGACGTTCTATTGCTAAGCGGTCCTGGGCGAAGGGGCGCGCGCTCGATTGGAGTCGATCCGAATGTCACGGCTGGCCTTCATCGCGCTGATCGCCACTTGCGGGATGCTGTTCGCGCTGCCCGGTCATTCCGTGGCGGCCCGGTCGGTGAGTTCGACGGCCCACAGCTCCTGGCAGGACGCATGGCGGCCGAGTAAGATCTGCTCGCCGTCCGGCGTGTCGTCGGAGCAAGACCATCGCGCCCTCCGCGCCGTTCAAGGCGACCACGAACGGCAGAACAGCACGGGGATGAGCGTGACCGGACAGCCACCGCCGTCATTCGAGTGTCTCTACGTCGCTTCTGCCTATTGGTCTAGCACGCCGAGGCACGAGTGGTGCGGACCGCTCGGGACCGCCAGAGTGTCGTGGCGCATCGTGGGTGGGACAGATCCCATGCAAGTCACGATTGACGACGCCAGCGCTCCCGCGCAGCTTGGCTACCTGGACATTCCATGCGAGTCGATTTGGGATCGATATGTTGTGAGCGACTCGCCACATGTCCAGATCGTCGCGCTCCAAGCGACGGTCCGTGATGCGGACGGCCGCCACGCGCACGGATCGGTCGAAGTCGGCTTCGTTTCGAGCACGCCCGCGCAACGGATCGACCAGATCAAGGTTCTGCCCGGAGTGCAGGACGCCAATTTCGTACCATTGCCCTGGCCCTTTCTGGTCGGGGACGACCTTCGTCCGCATCCGCTTGGCATGGCCGCGATTGTCCGTTACCGGGCGCTCGGAGCAACTGCCTGGAGCTACGTCACGCCCTTGCCCGCGCCGGCTCAGAGCGGCTGCGGCCTGTACTGCGTCCCGTCCCACGCCGGCGATCTCGAACCTGACACTCAGTACGAGTTGCAGGCCGCCTGGATGTGGAACCAGGTGTATTCGGACAGCTGGGACTCGGGCGACCGGTGGCGATGGTGGCAGGATGAGGCCTTGCGCGACAGCTGGTGGCGCTCCTGGGTCGAACCGGACGAGTTGACCTGGTCCGAGACCGTGCGGTTCCGCACTTTCGGCGAGCTGCGGTTGCAGGCGGAGACGACTCATGACACTGTTCGTGTGAGCTGGCTTGCCTCAGCCGGCCACTTTCACGCGAGCGCCTATTCGCCGGATTGGCCCGGGGTCGTCTGGTTCGATCGTGACAACTCCTACCAGTGGCACCGCGACCGGGAAGCGGCGCAGACGGGAAGGATGTCTGCCGTCATCGCCGGCCTCCCCGCCGACACCCCGTTCGTGGTCGTGGTGCGGCAGCTGTTGCCTCCGAGCTTTCACCGACTGCCGCCGGCGACGGTTGAGTTGCGCACGCAGACCGGCTCCGCAAATGCTGTCCCGCGATGGGCGGACCCGGGTGATATCGATGTCAGCTTGAGCGGCGGTATGGTCACGGTGGAGTGGAGCAAAGGCTGGCCCACCGTCTACACGCGGGTCGGCTTGTTTCGCCGGCCCGATGACGGGTGCCCGGCGATCCGCGGGCCCTGGATCCTGGCGCCGAGGCCAAGCGAACTCGATCCGTTCGATGAGCAGATCAGCCGCCGAGTGTCCGTACGGCTGCCGCTCGGCGAGCGCCCCGAGGGGAGTACCTGGACGCTGGTTGTCAACCGAAGCCCCGGCCATATGGGCAGGCGGAGTGATGCGTTCCCTTACATCTGCATGCTCTGGCAGATTCGCGTACCGCGGATCGCAACAGATGGCTACCTCGACCGCTTCTTCTTCAGTGCAGAGCAGGCGGGCACGATGGCGGTGCAGCCCGTGCAGATGCTGTCTGAAGGAAACTGGCCGTCCAAGTGTGTCGCGGGGGAGCCGACCTCGGAGTGAAGCCGGGCCGTGTGCGCCGGTGATGCTGGATTGGAAGGTCGTGGACTGGCTGCAGACTCTTGCCGCATCTGCCACGGGTTCTACCTGCTCACCGACCCGCTGCGTCCCTTGCCGTTCGTCACTGAGCTGCTCAAACATTCGGGAGCGGAGTTGCGAAATGTCGGCGATGCCGCCGCGAGCCCACAGGAGCCGCCGCGTTGCCCTCGCTGCGAAGGAGGCAGGTTGATCCAGGCTCACGGCGGCAGGTCACTGCGCTGCGCTTCTCGCCGCACTGCGACTATCTCGCGCCGCCCTGTTTCTGCGGCGCCGGACACATCCTGGCAGGGCCGGACTCCCGGGTTCGCTGCACCAACGCCGGCTGCCGCGCGAGGCCGGAGCACTGCCCCATCTGCCAGTGGTGCGCGCTCGTCGAGCGGCATGGTCCCTTTTGGGGCTGGTCCCGGTTCTCCGCCGACCCGTCCGGTGGTTTCACCGGCAACCGGCGGACCTCCGCTGCTGCGCCGGGACGAGCGCGAGATCGGGTGCGCCCATAGACGGATGGTATGAATCATGTCCGTCGCACGGTGATCGCCATTGCGCTCCAGATGTCGGTCTGCTGCCCTAACTGACACTCCCAGCTATCGGACGGGACTGAGTCTCGATCGAGGCTGGCCCCATGAGCGATTAGGACCTCTGCGGAGGATCGCGGCGCAGTCGTTGCCGATCCTGAACCCGGCCGCCGTCAATGCCCGGGTCTGCCCCTGCTAACTGCCGTGCTGATTCCCGATTGGACGGCGCAGACCAAGGTGAGTTCGTCACAGCCGGACCCTTGGTGGTCTCGGCAACTGGCAGATACGCTGGCTGCGCAAGCGCCGTCAGCGCTGACTCGCTCACCGACACCCATAGGAAATCGAACAGGAGGATAGGCGAAATGCCGATCCGGACTGGTATGGGTGGCCATGACTACTGAAATCGAACAGGCGATTATCCAGCACTCTGTTCGGGATGTGATCCGGATACTGGAGAACGAGCGGGTTCAGCCTGACCTCGTCGAACAGATTACGGTCGCGCGGATCATGAACCGCGTCTCGCTCGCGCATCTCTCGATCGAACGGGCGCTGAAGTTCCTCATTAGGCGAGCCGGTGGACCCTTGACCGAGGAACACCACCTCGGCGATCGTCTCCGCGAGTTGATTCAACATGATCCGAAGTCGGCCGACTTCCTCGCCGACGCGTTTCCGGTCGCTGTGCTGCACTATCGCTTCAACCCCAACGTCGACCATGTAGGGCATCTCAAGTCCCTTCAGTCATACCTGGATGTTGCTGGCTCCGACAGGGCCTTCCAGGACGTCCGATACTGGGAGTTGGATCAGTCGCCCGACGAAATGCCGCTTCGCCATCTCTATCTCTCGATGCACATGGAGCTCCTCCACGCGATGGAAGAACTGCTTCGCGGGCGTCCGCCGATCGACACGGTCGCGACCAGGGTGGAGCGAGCGGTGCAACAGGCCATGTTTGCTCCTGCGGACCTGGCCTACGCTTCTGGGACGCCAAGGGAAGTCTCAGTCCGTCGGTACCTGGAGTGGCGACGTCGCTTTGGCTCCTGGAGCGAGGCCCTGGCGGACGCGGCCCGGCAACAGTTCATGATCGGTGATGGGTTCGCCAACGGCATGGTCGCCAAGGCACGCGATACGCTCCTTCAATCGGTAGATCCGGCGGTCTCCTACTTTGCTGACACGCTCGATGTGTTGCCGAAGCAGCCCAGGCACGTGATCCCGCCGGTGAAGTGGAGCGGAACCCCTCCCCAACAGCGAGGAGTCGTCAGTACTCCTTCCGGAGTGACACTTGGAGAAATAGAGCGCCGCTGGGACGGGCTTTGGCGTATCGCTCCTTTCCAGGGTGGGTTGCAGGGGATTACTGCCAAAGCTGCGAGCCAGACGGACGCCCGATGCTATCTGGCGGAACTGTTCGGCCGGGTTGCCGAGATCACCATGAATGGAGGAGAGCAGCGGCTCAGAATCGTGGCTACCGAGGAGACGCTCATGGCGTGGATGGAGACACGGGTCGGCTACGCAGATGCGCCGCTCATGGAGGACGATACGCAGCTTCGCGAGGTTGTGTTCTGGGACGCCGATCATGGCCTCAAGAGCGACGACCGGCTCAGCATCAGGGTGCGCTCAACCCTCGAACCGCGGTTGGTGCACGTGCTCACGGGAGTGGTCGCGAGAGTCGAGGACCACCTGGTTTACGTCCTCGGGGATTATTCGGATGAGGTCAATGAACCAGACCCCGACTCGCAGTCACCCCTAGCAAGCGCTCACAACCCGTGAACGATGTGTGGGATGCGCTGAAGCGTTGATAGCCTCGGCAGGCTGAGCCGCACCCTGTGCTCGAGCCGGAGGAGCGATTCGGTCGGATGGACGAGTACCGGACCAGCAGCCAGAACAGCCTGCCGCCACTGAGTCCTCCGAACTCTTGATTCCGCTTTCAGATGTTGACGGGCTTCAGATCCAACGCAACCCACTCTGGGAAGTCTGACTGGAGTCCAGCTGCATCTCGGCTCGCCGCAAGGCCACGGCGCCAGCGTTGGGGCCTTACTCGTCCTGCAAGTGCCAAGTGATCACTCGACAAACATCTGTGGCACAGGCCACTTCTCCGCCGGGACCTATCACAATCGCTGATAACGTCGAGCGATCGAGCTTGAGAGGAGTCAACATGCGGTGGCGCGTCGCACGTTCCAGCACTGTTTCGGGCGGTGACATCGATCCGGATGATGATTGCTGTGGTTGGCAGGACGGCAGTGGCCACACCGGGGTCTGGCACGCTGGCTGGAGCCGCCAGCGTTGCTGTATGGGTCTGGATATCAGCGGTAGCGCGAGATCAACCGTCTACGCGTACGGTTACAACGAGAGCCCGAGTGCCGTGAAGGTCTGGGCGAGAAGGGGCTCTCGATGCGAAGTTCACCTGTTTGCAGGCGCGACGCCGCCGTCATCTCCGAATGCCAGTTCGGCGATCCTCCGGCTGGTGCATCTGGACCTGGACGCGAGCGGACAGTATCCCCGGAACCTGACGGGCTCCTGGAAGACCCTGGTGACCGTTCCCGCCTACACCGCCTTCGCCATTCTGGTTGGCTATCTCTCTGTCGTCTCGGACGGGTCGGACGTGTGCGGCTACGCCACGACAGGGGCCCACTTGCACATGAATGCGCAGACGACCGCAACCAAGAACAGCTCGCTGCGAGATGGCCAGTCGCAGAGCACGACGACTTGGGCCTGCATCTTCTAAGGAGAG
This sequence comes from Chloroflexota bacterium, assembly GCA_009837565.1. Taxonomy (GTDB): domain Bacteria; phylum Chloroflexota; class Dehalococcoidia; order Bin125; family Bin125; genus Bin125. The sequence continues at coordinate 18,885 of VXTH01000357.1, forward strand.
TTGACGTGAGCGACGGCAAGCAATCTCGTGTTCGAGTCAGGTACCTGGGCGATGAGCCGCTTGTGATGACGTTGGCGTCGGAGGAGATACTGAGGTTAGAGCCCGACGGCCCACTCGTGGCCGTGTTGAGCGAAGAGGTGGAACTGCTGATTGCACGTGGCGATTTCGAGATCGAAGATGAGCTGAGCGACTGAGGATCAGATGCTCAGTGCGGTGCGTAAGTGTGCGACGAAGTCGAACGGCTATTGGGTCCGCCGCAAGGCGACTGACCGTCCTGACACTCGCCTTGGTCGTCTTCCTGTGCGGTTGCGACGATCAGATTCCCGTGGCGACTCCTGGGGTCGGAGAATCGTCTAGCGAGTTCGTTGGTCGCGGCGAGTCGCTCGCCGAGCAGTCAGCTCGGGCAGACGTACTCCAGGCCGCGGTTGCCGTTTCAGTATCCGGCAGGTCACTGGTCGCTGCCCTCGGTCGGCCGGGAGCGCCGATCGCCGACCGGCCGTTCGCACCAGAGGTGGCTGCGATTCAGCGTCGCGCCCTCGAAGTCCTGCTCAACACTTTTCGGACGAGCGCTGATCGGTTTCTCAGCCTCCTACCGCGGGAGGGGCCGCCGGATGCGGACGAATGGCGATCCCATCTGACGGGACTCTCAGCGGCGGCGGATCACCTGGTCGATACGACTGAGAACGCAATCAGTCGCGGTCGAGTGGATCGAGTGCACCCGCTCTACGTCGACAGACTGGACCAACACGTCGCTGCCCTCACCCTGCAGCACGCCCAGCAGGGGTCGCAGGCGCGGCTCCCGTTCGCGCTTGGTGTCTTGCGGTTGTTCTTGGAAGAGTTGGAGGCCGCGGTGACCCGCTCCTGCGTCGAGCTCCAATGCGCTGGCTACGGCGTGTCCGCACCCTTGTCGAGCGCGGCAAAGTCGAGCCTCTTGATGCCGACCGTGCTGATGATGTCGATCGAGCCTGCCGTGATGTCCTGGCTCCGGTGGTTCGATCTAGCCGATGACGATCGGGAGTTTCTGCTGGCTGCCGTTGACATCGCATTCACGGCTGCCCGTCACTATGTTGACCACAACCTGGCCCTCGTGCACGGGGCCGACGAGTTTGCGCGTCGAGGGTTCCTCGTCTTTCACCAACCGCAATGGCCGTTCAATGCGCTGGCGATCACACACAGGCTGTTGGCGCGATATGGGTCTCTGGGTGGGTTCTCTGACTGAACCAGCCAGTGGACCTGGGTATTCTCGCCGTTCGCCACTGTTTTCATCGCTCAAAGGCTGATCCACACTTTGTCGACGACCAGCGACTGGTGGACAGAACGTGGCTATCGATAGGCGGAAGTCGTCCAACAATCCGAACGTGTACGAGGCTCAGCGATCGGAGTTCTCGCGATCAGAGCCATCCTTGGCGATCCAAATGTTCCATGCGGGAACGCCCGGGCTGCCGGCATTCAGCGGAAACCGCAGTTGTATGCCGCAGACCTCCTCAAACAGCCCTTCTGCCGCTGCCATGGCGCTTGCCAACTGGGCGTCCGACGGTTCGGTCATTTCATGAGCCCACTGATTCCGAGCTTTGCGAGCGGTATCGACCTCTCGGTAAAGGTCGTAGTTGAGGCATGATCCGAGCTCAAGCGCCTCGGACTTCATGGATGCCGTGAAATCTCGGCCTACCAGCCTCGATCTGCGCTGTCTCGTCAACCGACCTGATGCCTGAGTCTCCGTCAGGAATGAGTCCCACAGCTTGGAAAGCAGCTGCTCGCAAGCTCCCCATGCCAAAGTGATGGCTTCTCCGAACCGGCCTTCCGTGTACCTGCATGTTGCCAGATACACCGCCTCGACTATCTGAATCAAGCTGGCAGCGTTATCTGCCGCAAGGATGTCCTCGAAGGTATCCAGCGAGTGATGGACTACCTCGACGTCCAAAGTGCGACGTTGCAACGCGCCATCGGTTCCTGCAGGGACCGGATGGTTCCACGTGTTGCGATAGATGGAGCGTATATCTCTGCCACCGTCTCTGTAGCGAAGACAATCGACGAAGTTCATGCCCTTGAGCGTGTCTGCTGCGGTGAGCGGCAAACCGACTCCATGGCTAGTGCCCCTCAAAAGCCACTCCGAGGTCGCCAGACAAGACTGGTGCACGTTCATCGCCTGGGCGCGAAGCAGGGCATACCTCTCGGAGAGGGAAGAAGCATTCTCGGTCTCGACCGGCGGGCGGTGCATGGCCCCCGGAGACGGTACTCGATAGCCGGGGATCACGATCTGGGGGGCGAGACTCCATGACCCGAAGTCGAAACGGAACGTTCCATCCTGCATCACCCGTGACTCGATTCCCATCCGCAGTTGGCGCGTCACAGCTTCAGTGTCGCGGAGGTCAGGATTCCGGCTAAACGCCGACTGATCCTTCGGCCGATCACCGATCCAGATTGCCGGAACGCGAAAGTACCCCTCCACGCGAGCGGTCACTCTGTCAGGCTGTATGCATGGGTCGTCTGTTGCCTGCCTGAAGAGCACCTCGTCTTCGGCGCGTCGGTATCCTCTAGCTACTCTTTCCACACACCACTTCCTTCTACTACCAACAAAGCTACACGCCGCCCCGGCGCACGCTCAGCAACGCACCGGGGCAACCCAAGGGCGAGAGCACTTCGGGTAGCCAGTGGCGTATCGCAGAGGGTCTCAAGGACATGGGCGTCCACTTCCGATGGCTGTCGACTGGAATCTGCTTGAAGGGACTCGCCCACGGTGAGCGGCCAACTGGCGTCCCAGCACAACTTTTGTGGCGATCCGCCAACATCGGCCGTGCCGACCGCGACCAATATCGGACTGACGTGCCCCGTTCACAGAGGGCGCCACAAGGTGGTACGCGAGATACCGTACTTGGCCGTCCTCTGCTGGTACCCGTGCGGCTACGCGCGGCCCCACAAGCAGTCTCGGTGTATTGATCGCTCTAAAACTCGTCCAGTGATCGCTCTAAAACTCGGCCACTT
>VXTH01000041.1:0-2581 GCA_009837565.1 Chloroflexota bacterium
ACGCTGCCCTGCAGGCCATTGCGCCCAACCAGATGCGTGGTCAATTGATCGCCCTCTACCTGATCTGCGTATCCTTCCTGTCGTACCTGTTTGCGCCGCTCATCATCGGCGTGATGAACGACTATGTGTTCGGCCGGGAGGACGCCATCGATCTTTCGCTGGCGACCTTGGCCGTGCTCAACTACAGCATTGCTGCGCTGTGCCTGGCTCTGAGCTTGAAGCCATTGCGGGTGGCCTTGGCTAAAATTCAATCCGAATAGAGACCGAAAGAAGGAGGAACCATGGGGCGCCTAGCGGTTGAAGGAGATCGGCAAATCCACTTTGAGCACTATCCCGGGGGGAGCCCTAAACCCCCGGTGGTGCTGTCCCACGGTTGGGGCATGGGCTGCCGGGTCTGGGACAACACGGTGGCGCGGCTGGTGGATGCCGGGCATAGCGTCGTCATCTACGACCACCGCTGCTGCGGGCAGTCCGACAAGGACTTTGCCGACGTCTCCATCGAGGCCCTCGGCGCCGACTTGGCGGCCTTGTGCCAACACTTGCATTTGGCCGGCCCGGTTTTGAACGGCTGGTCCTTGGGCGGCGCGGTGGTGGTGGATGCCGCCGCCCGCTTGGGCGCTGCCGTTGGCGGCTTGGTGCTGACCGGCGGCGCTACGCCTCGCTACACCCAAGGCGAGGGCTTTCCCCACGGTGGCCAGGTGGGGGACGTCGCCGCCACCGTTGCCGCCCTGCGCGCCGACCGGGTGAACTTCCTCAAGACCCTCTACTTTGACGGCGTGTTTGCGAAGGACGTGGGTGTCGACGTGAAGGACTGGTGCTGGCGCATCGCCTTGCAGGCCAGCTCGGGGGCGGACGCCGCCTTGGGTGCCTTGGCGCACCTCGACCAACGCAGCGCCATGGCGGCTCTGACCTGTCCCGCGTTGGTGGCGATTGGCGGACAGGACGGGGTGGTGGTGCCCGAGATCGGCCGCTACGCCGCTGGCTGCCTGCCAAACGCTGACTTAATCGAGTTCGAGGACTGTGGCCACGCCGTCTTTCTGGAGGACGCGGAGCGCTATCATGGGGCGTTGCTGGAGTTTCTGGCCGGGGCTGCCTCATGAGCGGGCGCCAAGTCAATTTCGGCCTCTGGTACGACTTCCGCAATCCGCCGCCCAGCCAAGCCGGCTTTCAGGACCTTTACCGAGCCTGCCTCGACCAGATCGTTTGGGCGGAGTCTTTGGGCTTCGATTCCGTCTGGCTCACCGAGCACCACTTTTGCGAGGACGGCTACACCCCGTCGCCCTTGGTCATCGCCGCCGCCATCGGCGAGCGCACCATGCGGATGCGCATCGGCACCAACCTCATGCTGCTGCCGCTGGCGGACCCCGTGCGCCTTGCCGAGGATTCGGCGACGCTTTCCATCCTCACCGGCGGACGGTTCGACCTCGGCGTGGGCCTGGGGTACCGGCAACTGGAGTTTGACTACTTCGGGCGGCAGTTGAAGCATCGGCCGAGCCTCATGGAGGAGGGCATCGACATCATCCGTCAGTGCTGGAGCGGCGAGCCGGTGCGCATCGATGGCAAGCGTTTCCGCATCGACGGCTTGCCGGTTGCGCCGGCCCCCGAACAGGCGCCCAAGCTCTACATGGGTGGCATGGTGCCGCCTGCCATCGCCCGGGCGGCAAGGCTGGGGGACGGTTTCCTCTCCACGGGCGGCATCGGCCACGACCTCTATGCTAGAGCGCTCGCCGACCTAGGCAAGCCGCGTTCGGCGGGCGCCATCTGCGCTGGCAACTGGTCCATCGTCGCCCCGGACCCGGAAGCGGAGGCCGCGCGCATCGGCCAGCATGTGCTCTACCAAACCAATCAGTACATCGCTTGGGGCGCATTCGGCCCGCCGGACCAGACGCCGCAATTCCCAGACGCCGCCAGCGCCATAGAAGGCGGCCTCTACGAGTTGTGCGACGCCGATGGCGCCGTGGCAAGCCTGACCGCCCGGTTGACGGACTGCCCGGAGATCATCGACGTTCACTTCTGGGCGCAATTCCCTGGCGAGCCGGTGGAGAGCGGCAGCCGGCGAATAGAGTACTTGGCCCGCGAAGTGCTGCCTCGAGTGCGGTCGGCGCTGGGTTTGAACTGAAGGGGGTTTCGCCCAAGGGGAGCGTGCGAACATCATTCGACCGTGATTGTTTTCCCCAACTTCGTTATATTGGCTTCCAATCTATTGGGAGAGTGACATGAAGGTAGGTCTGTTGATGGTATTCCAGAATTTCGAGGACGGAATCACCGACCAAGGCGCGTGGGAGCGGGACATTCACCTAGGCGGCTTGGCCGAGCCCTTGGGGTTCAACACCTTGAGCGCCGTCGAGCACCACTTCTTCAACTACGCCATGTCGCCGGACAACTTGCAGTACTTGAGCTACATGGCAGCCAAGACCGAGCACATCGGCCTGCTGACCGGGGCGGTCATTTTGCCTTGGCATGATCCCCTGCGGGTGGTGGAGCGCATGATCGTGCTCGATCACTTGAGCCAAGGCCGTGCCCTGTTCGGCATCGGCCGGGGTCTCGCCCGGCGCGAGTACGACACCTTCGGCGTGGACAT
>VXTH01000203.1:0-2577 GCA_009837565.1 Chloroflexota bacterium
TCTGGCCTGGAGCGACCATTGCCCCTGGCGGCCTGCCGAGCGGACGGAAGGGACACGACCGGGACGTGCTGGACGAGCAGGCGCAAGCTGAGCGGGGAGCTGGACCGGATCCTGCGGCTGAGCGAGTGAGTCGCCGAGCCTTGGTTCCTGCGTCAACGGCCGGTCGGGGCCGGTTCGGCTATGCGGCGGCCGCATCAAGGTTGGCGGGGTGGGGTGCCGGAGAGGACATGGACATTGGCGGATGTGCGCGACGATGTCGGGACACCGACCAAGGACCGAGCACCGGGACCGGGACCGCCTCCATGGCTCCGTTGGCACCGAGGGGTTCCCGCCGCACCGATCCCCGAGTGATCACGGTCGATGCATGGCCCAGACTCAGGACTTCAGCTACAGGTAGACGAACAACTGACCCGCCCCTGGGTCCTGTCCTCGCGCAACTCGACCCTGTCCGATCTCGACTTGATGAGTTGCAACCGCTGCCTGCACATGCAGCTGCGGCTATCGACGACCAAGTCAGCGGCCGCAGCGCATCGCCGACCGCGCCGAGGAATGCCCAACCGTCGTCCGGCATCGTCGTGTCCTCGGTGCGCACCTGTTCCAGCAGGGCCGGTTCGCCATCCTACCCGTCAACCAGCAAGGCCATGGGTCTTGGACTCAGGCGTCACCGATCGCAGCCGATCTGAACACTACGACGTGGCCGCGTGCGTTCTCGACGCTCACCCAGCCTCGGGCCGCGCCAGCAGCACCAACTGCGAGACATGGCAGGTCTCGCACCAACAGTGCCAGGACAGCACACCGGGGTCGCCGAAGAACGGCAGCACCCGCTCCAGGGTGACCTCGTGACCCGCGTGCCCCCAGACGCTGAGTTCGCCGTTGACCTGTTCGGCCAGCAGCGCCAAGCCGTTCGGCCCATCGCTGCAGGGCGGCTCGACCCGGGCTATGGCCAGCTCGACCTGGTTCGCCGTAATCGTCATCGCGCCTCCACCCATGGAGCGGCAACCGCTACAGAACGAGGCTAGGCGAGCCCCGGCGACGCCCGACCGGCCCAGGGACATAACGAGTTTCCAGAACCCGACGCCCGCGCCCTGTTTATCCCGACGGGACGGGCGTACTACTGGAGATGGTTTCAGGCTTTGCCAGCATTTCCCGCCCAGAAACGCTGGAGGATTCGTCCCTGATCCGAGACCGGCAAGTTTGGATGAGGTCTGCTCTCCCAAGTCCGGACTCAAGATGGGACACAAGCGCTCCTCCGCAGCGCGAACGAGCCAAGGGATGAGGATTGCTCTCCCCCAGGCTGGTTCAGGAAGCGGAATCGACACGGGCGGACGCCGAATGGCTCCGGGGCCCCGAACTGACACCTGACCGAACCGCTCCCAGGGCAGTTCGGTTGCTTCGTGTCCGCGCCCATAGATCGAGCCTGGCCGATTGAGCACACCTGCTCTCCGGCGCGCTTCGGCCGAACCGCCCACCCCTCTGTTCAGCGCACTCCGACTCCCGCCGGTCACGGCATCCGCCAACGGGAGCAGTGCGTCCGTCAGCCAGTCTCAACCGCCAACTGCGAAGACCAGCGCCTCCGGATGCCGGCGCCGGTCGCCAGTCCCCCACGTCACACACCATCCACCGAACGAAGGAAGACGAAAGGAGTTCTCGATGGAGAACGTCAAGCACGCCACAGGCACCAGGGCCCGCTACGTCGGTCCCACAGCCGCACGAATCGCCGAGCTGATCGCGGCCCGGCAGCGGGTCCGCTTCGAGCGTGGCTGGTTCTGGACCGCCGCCGTTTGCCACGGCTCGAAGCGGGATCTCACCGCCTTCCGCCAGCGGCCGGATGGCGACGGGATCGATGTCCGCTGCAAGTCGGCCGGTTGTTCACGCGAGCGGGTGATCCGCTCGCTGGAGCAACTGACCGGTGAGTCGATCTGGTCGGCCTACTCGGCCGAACACAGCACCTCTGCTTCGACGACGACGCAAGCTCAGGTTCACCAGACCGGCGGGAACGACAGGACGGGCGGCCGCTCATCTGGCCTCGCCCTGGCGTCGTTCATCGTCCTGCTCGCGGCGCTGCCGCTCGTCCTTGGCTACGACCTCCAGGTCATGGCGCTGAACAGCGTCGGCCTCGGCTGGGCCGGCTGGCTCGCGCGTCGCGTCCTGCTCAGCCGCCGCCGCTCGCTCGCGAGAGGAGGCCGACCGCGCTGAGCCATCCGCACGCAGTCCATCCACCTCAAGGGCCGTCTCTCCGGAGGCGGCCCTGCTTCGTTGCCCCAGGGCAACACGCAGTCGCACGTCCTCAACGAAAGGAGACCCCATGACTGCAGCCACCACGACCATGACCGCTCCCCGGCCGACGCTGGAGGAACTGGTCGACCGGATCATCGACGCCATCTTCGGCTTGGACGAGACGGTCCAGCCGCTGACCTCCCCGGCCCGGGTCATTCACGAGGTGCGCCGCCTGAGACAGTCGGGCGACCTCGACCGAGCGCTGGCCGTGTTCGCCGATCTCGACCTGTCCGAGGCGACCGAGGGCGAGCGGCGCTGGGCGCACAGCGAGTTCCTCGACCTAGCCCGGCGGCGGTTCCG
>VXTH01000044.1:0-21781 GCA_009837565.1 Chloroflexota bacterium
GATGGCGCGACAGGTATACGAGCGGACGAAGCCGCACGTGAACGTGGGCACGATTGGTCACGTGGATCACGGCAAGACGACGTTGACGGCGGCGATCACGAAGACGCTGGGGTTGTTGGATCCGAACGTGTCGTTTTCGAGTTTCGACTCGATTGACAACGCGCCGGAGGAGCGGGCGCGGGGGATCACGATTGCGATTGCGCACGTGGAGTACGAGACGGAGGCGCGGCACTACGCGCACATCGACGCGCCGGGTCACGCGGATTACATCAAGAACATGATTACGGGTGCGGCGCAGATGGACGGCGCGATTCTCGTCGTCGCCGCTCCGGACGGACCGATGCCGCAGACGCGGGAGCACATTCTCTTGGCCCGCCAGGTGGGGGTGCCGCGGATGGTGGTCTACCTGAACAAGGTGGATCAGATGGACGACGAGGAGTTGTTGGACCTGGTCGAGCTGGAGGTCAGGGAGTTGCTCTCGGACTACGAGTTTCCGGGGGACGACATTCCGGTGATTCGCGGTTCGGCCTTGCAGGCGCTGGAGTCGGACTCGACCGACGCGGAGTCTGAGGAGTACGCCTCGATTCGGGAGTTGATGGAGGCGGTGGACGAGTACGTGCCGACGCCGCCGCGTCCGGTGGAGCAGCCGTTCTTGATGCCGATTGAGGATGTGTTCGGGATCAAGGGGCGTGGGACGGTGGCGACGGGTCGGATCGAGCGGGGGATCGTCAACTCGGGTGAGGAGATTGAGATCGTCGGGATCAAGGACACCAGGACGACGGTGGTGACTGGTGTGGAGATGTTCAAGAAGACCTTGCCGACGGGCGAGGCGGGCGACAACGTGGGATGTCTCTTGCGGGGCATCGACCGCGACGAGATCGCGCGCGGTCAGGTGTTGGCGGCGCCGGGTTCGATCACACCGCATACGGCGTTTACGGCGGAGGTGTACATCCTGTCGAAGGACGAGGGCGGGCGGCACAGTCCGTTTTTCCCGGGCTACCGGCCGCAGTTTTACATTCGCACGACGGATGTGACGGGCGAGATTGGTCTGCCGGAGGGTGTGGAGATGGCGATGCCTGGGGACAACGTGCAGATGCAGGTGCGCTTGATTTCGCCGATTGCGCTGGAGGAGGGCTTGCGTTTCGCGATTCGCGAGGGCGGCCGCACGGTCGGCGCCGGCGCTGTCACGTCGATCATGGAATGATTCGGGAGTAATTCGGCATAGCGCAGAGGTCGCCAAACGTGCGAAGATGGAGTTGTCCAGCCGCGCCGGTGCATCCGGTCGGCGTCTGAGGAAGGGAACTGGCCATGGCGAAGGGTGACCGCGTGTTCATCACGCTGCGCTGCCGCGAGTGCCAGTCGCATACGTATCACACGACGAAGAATCGTCGAAACGATGCGGATCGTCTGGAGTTGACGAAGTTCTGCCCGACCTGCCGCGGGCGCCGGGCGTACCGAGAGACGCGGTGATCCGTGGCCAGATCGCGAGATAGCCGCCGGAGACGTGGTCGGCGTAGCGGACAGCCGCGCGCGGCATCTGCGACGCCGCGCCCAACTCGATCGAGCGCGCCGCGTCCCGAACCGTCGCTCTCGGGATCGGACGGACCGGCCATGTCGGGTGGGGCGGCCGAAGCAGCGGCGTTGCCGGCTCGGCCGCGCAGAGAGATCGCCGCATCGCGACCGACCACGGAAGATGCGCCGCGAGTCCAGAGCCTGCTCTACCGACTCACACATCCGCGGGCGATCCTGGCGATCATTGACGAGCTGCGTAAGGTCGTATGGCCGACGCGCCAGGAAACGGCCAACCTGACGGTGGTTGTGCTGGTTGTCGCCATCGCGGTTGGTATTTTCCTGGGCGCGATTGACTTTGGCTTGAATCGCGTGGTTGAAGAGACGCTGTTGCCCTAATGACAACTTCACGAGACACCGAAGAACGGCAAACAGGCGACAGCGGATTCGGCCGCCGAGAGATATCGGCGGCCGAGCGCGAGCTGCAGGAAGTGCTGGCCGCAGCGCGAGCTCTGGGGATCGAAACCGAAACGGCGCCCGAGGAGACGGAGATCGACACGACCGCCGCCGAGGCGCTGGTCGAGTTGGGCCTGGACCGTCCGGTCGAGGAAGAGGCGACGCCGATCGCGTCGTTTCTGCAGGGAGACGACGCAGAGGACGACGCAGCGGAGCCGGCGATCTCGCTGGAGGGGATCCAGGAGACGAATGCAGCCTGGTTCGCGATCAACACGTACACCGGACATGAAAGCCGTGTGCGCGACGCGCTGGATCTGCGCATCCGCAACATGGATGCAGAGGATCAGTTCGTCGAGCTCTTACCAGAGCAGGCCGGCGCGCCGAAGAAGGGCATGGCGGACAAGCGATTCGTGTTGGTGCCCACACAACAGGAGGTCGAGATTCGCGGCGGTAAGCGTCGCGAAGTCGAGCGAAAGCTGTTGCCCGGATATGTGCTGTTGCAGATCCGGCTCGACCGGGATACCGGCCAACTGTCCGACCAGTCGTGGCACGTGGTCAACGGAACAGCCGGTGTGACCGGATTCGTGGGCACACGGGAAGACCTGCGCGACCGCGCGATTCCGCTGCCGCCAGCGCAGGTAGCCAAAATCATCGGCCAGACTCAGGTCGAGGAGCCGCGCGTGCGCGTGGGGTTCTCGGTCAACGACTCGGTGCGCCTGACGGATGGTCCGTTCCTGGACATGGTGGCCGAGGTGGAAGAGATCAACGTCGAGAAGGGCAAGGTTCGCGTGCGGATTTCGATGTTCGGCCGCGAGACGCCGCTCGAGCTCGACTTCGACCAGGTGGAGAAGCAATAGGTTCACACCCGGGCTCGGAGTAAGCTGGATACTTACGTCTGCGCGCCATCGGCCGCTGGCCGAGCGCGGAAGAGGGAGATAGTTGGATGGCGAAGCGTGTACGCGCAGTGTTGACGCTGCAGTTGGAGGCGGGTAAGGCCAGCCCGGCGCCGCCCGTCGGCCCAGCGTTGGGTCAGCACGGCGTGGGGATCATGGAGTTCGTTAAGAGCTACAACGAGCGGACGGCGTCCAGCGCCGGAGAGTTGATTCCGGCTCAGATTACGATTTTCGAGGATCGTTCCTTCAGCTTCGAGCTGAGGACTCCGCCGGCTTCGGACTTGATTCGGCGCGCGGCCGGATTGGAGAAGGGCGCGTCTGAACCTCGTCGAGAAGTGGCGGGTTCGATCACCTCGGACCAGGTGCGGGCGATCGCCGAACAGAAGATGCAAGACCTGAATGCAAACGACATCGAGGCGGCGATGCTGATGATCTCAGGCACGGCGCGCTCGATGGGCGTAGAAGTCGAGGGTTAAGGGATGCCGAAGCGAGGCAAGCGGTACCGCGGCGCGTTGGAGTCGTACAACAAGGAATCGCACTACCCTCCGGCCGAAGCGGTGGCGCTGATCAAGCAGATGGCGACGGCCAAGTTCGACGAGACCGTGGAACTGCACATCCGCACCGGACTCGACGTGCGGCATGCCGACCAGCAGTTGCGCGGCACGGCGCGACTGCCGCACGGCTTGGGCAAAGAGGTCCGCGTGGCCGTCTTCGCCGAGGGCGACGCCGCAAGCGCCGCGACCGAGGCGGGCGCCGAAATCGTCGGCTCGGACGATTTGATCGAACGCGTCCAGGATGGATTCACGGAGTTTGACGTCGCCGTCGCACAGCGCGCCCTGATGGGCAAGGTCGGTCGACACGGGCGGGTCCTGGGTCCGCGTGGACTCATTCCCAACCCTCGGGCCGGGACCGTGGTCGATCGCAATGATGTCGCCAAGGCGGTTGGCGAGGCCAAGGCCGGACGGGTCGAGTTCCGCACCGATCGCGAGGCGTCTGTTCACGTCCCGCTGGGCAAGGCGAGCTTCGGCGAGGACCAACTGCTTGAGAACCTGGCGACGATGGTTTCGGAGATCGTCAAGGCCCGGCCGTCAGGCTCGAAGGGCAGCTACATTCGATCGCTGAACATCGCATCGACGATGGGGCCAGGCGTGAAGCTGGAACAGCAGTCGACCCTGGCGCTCAAGGTGGACTAGCGATTGGGAGTCGGTCCGTCGCGCGAGCGACTGACGCCCAACGGCAGACTGGACTAGGCTGACTAGGCTGGAGATCGAACAACGAATGCATTTGCCGCCCGAGACCGCTGGCGAATCCCGATTCCGGGGTTCCTGAAACGACCAGCGCAGGCAGCAGCCGGGATCAGGCTCGCGCGTTGGCGGGCCGTCGTGTGGTTGCAGGTCTGGTGGTCGAGCGGGTTGGGGCGGCGGAGGCGACGGACTTTTTGGGGGTGGTATGGCAACTGAACGCAAACGGGAACAGGTTGCGCTGCTCGAGGAGCGCCTGGGTCGCGCGTCGATCACGATCGGCATCGACTATCGCGGCCTGAGCGTCAAGGACATGCAGCAGCTGCGCCGCGGGATCCGCGCGGAAGCGCCGGAGACCGAACTGCGCGTGATCAAGAACACGCTGTGGCGTCGCGCGTCGGAAGGGGCCGGCGAGCCGGACGCCTCCGGGTTGGCGCAGGAAGCGACGGCGATGCTGTTCGGCTTCGGCGATCTGACTGAAGCGCCCCGGGCTCTGCAGAAGTACATCCGTGAAGAGCGGCTGGAATTGCCGATCTACGGCGTCTACGTCGAGGGCGAGTTGCAGGATGGCTCGCAGGTCGGCGCGCTGGCCGACGTACCGAGCCGTCCCGAGCTGATGGCCAAGGTTGCCGGTGGACTGAGTAGCCCGATAGCCGGCCTGGCTGGCGTGCTCAGTGCGGTCTTCCGCGACGTCGCCGCGATCGTTGAGGCGCGAGCGGAACAGCTTGAGGCTGCCGAGCCGGGAGCCGAATAGGAGACTGGCGGCACGGGCCACGCGCTCGGTCGCAGAACCAGGGAACAGGCGGCCGCGAAGGCCGGCAAGAGTGGAGACTGACATGTCGAAGGTTGACGAAGCGTTTGAACTGATCAGCGCGATGACGATTCTCGAGGCGCGCGATCTGGTCAAGCGGATCGAGGAAGAGTTCGGCGTCACGGCGGCCGCTCCGGTGGCTGCGGTGGCGGTTGCCGGCAACGGCGCAGCCGCGACAGCCGAGGCGGCCGAAGAGCAGACCGAGTTCGATGTCGTGTTGCAGGCCTTCGGTGACAAGAAGATCAACGTGATCAAGGCCGTGCGCGCCGTGACGGAACTCGGACTGCGTGAGGCCAAGGAGTTCGTCGAATCGGCCCCGCAGACCGTCAAGGAAGGTCTGCCCAAGGAGGAGGCCGAAGCGGTCAAAGCATCGTTGGAAGAGGCCGGCGCGACTGTTGAACTGAAGTAGGCGGGCTTACCGAGCGGCCGGCTATCACTGACATGTGCGCGTACTGACCGAGCAGGGCTCAACCGAGCTTCGCTGCTCGCCTTGCGCTATCGTTAACCCTGCTTTACAGTTCCGCGTCGGCTGGGCGGCCGATGCGGCCTCCGGGGTACGCGATGGCGCTCGATCACCCGGCCCTGAACCTACCTGTCGGCGGGACTGTGCGCAGTTCTCGAGTGTTGGAACTGGCGGTTGTGATCGTGTTGACCGTGGCTGTGGTGGTGGTTGCCGCGCTGTGGGGATCAAGTTCGGACACTGCAGAGCCCGTCTCCCTGGGTTCCGTGGAGCCGGAGAGTCAGGCTCCGGCACCAGCGCCGGCTGCGGGCGCGCTGCCTTCGCAGGGTGTGGAACCAGCCACGACAGTGACCTCGGAACGAGTGAACTCGGCAGTCGCAGCGGAGCCGGCAGTGGCAACGGCAGAGTCTGCTCGAACAACGTCGGCGGTAGAGTCGGCGGCTATCGCGGAGATTCCGAGCTTTGCAGGTCGCCAGCTGCCGAGTTCGTTTGAGCGCTACCAGGTGCAACGCGGCGAGACACTGGACTCGATCGCCGAGGCTCAGGGACTGACTGTGTCTGAACTTGTGCTCTGGAATTCGCACCTGGATAAGGACGCCGTCCTGATTCCAGGCGAATGGCTGTCGATTCCGCACTGGGACGGGCCGGCTGTTGCCGACGAAATGGGATTGGTCGAGGAGGGCGGAAAGAGCGGTCGCGGCGGTGAATAGGCTTCAGGAGCTACGCGGCACGCAGGCACCCGATCAGGAGCGGGCCCGGCGCGGCATCCTGCGTTCGATGTTGATCTGGACACCGGCGTTTGCCCTGCTGACGGTCGGCGCCGTCTACATGATGGTTGATGCGTTGGGCGGTAACGGGGGAGCCTGGTTCGGTTTCTCGCTGTTCGCGCTGATCGGCCTGCTGTCCGGATTTTCGGCACTGTCGGCGTTTCGCGACTGGTTCTCCGAGCCAATCGAGACCACGGGGCAAGTGGCGCGCAAGTGGCGCAAGTTCGACCTGTTGATCTTTTTCCGGGCCCACTACGTGTTGGTCGCGCGGCGAGTGTTTCGCGTCCCGCGATTGATGTTCGACGAAATGCCCGACCGAGGCGGGTGGGTTTACATCAATCACTACCCCCATACGAACGCGTTGATCTCGTGGCGTCCATTAGGGGAAGAGGAGCGGCCGCGCACAGAAGAGGAAGCGGAGCGGGCGGAAGCTGATGCGGAGCGCTCGCGCGACATTGAAGAGGCCTGGGAAGAGCGGCGGCGTGAGCGAGATCGCGAGGCAGTTCAGGGGCGCGAGCGGGTCGATCTGCCGACCTTCGGCGACGGTCGCGACGATTAGCACGTGCGAGATCACCTGGCGGATCTCACAGCAGCCTGGGAACGGGAAGACCACGAGCGGCACAAGTTGAGTGAAGAAGCGGATACCGCTTCTGTTTCGGCGACCAAACGACAAAGCCCCGGTTCCAGGTTGACCGCGCACATGGACAAGGACGATCTGCCGCGCGAACGGCTGGTTCGTCTGGGCGCCGACGCGCTGTCAAATGCGGAGCTGGTTGCGATTCTGCTGAGCACCGGCGATCGCGAAGAGAACGTCCTGGAGAAGTCGCGCAGCCTGCTGAAGGACCGCGGTCTGGTGGGGTTGCTGCGTTCCGACATCCGTGAGTTACAGCACGTCTCAGGACTGGGTGTGGCCAAAGTGACGCGGATTAAGGCGGCGGTCGAACTTGCGGCACGGGGGCTGGCGGACGATGAGTGGCCGGCGCGTCAGCCGTTTCGCTCGGCCGAGCAGGTGTTCGAGCGTTATCGAGGATTGCTGGGCGATCTGGTGCATGAGGAGGTCTGGGTACTCGTGCTCGATCAGCAGCATTGCCTGATTCGCGAGGAGCGGTTGTACAAGGGCATGGTTCACGGCGCTTCGGTTCGTGTGGCGGAGCTGTTGCGGCCGGTGATCGTGCATCAGGGTCCTGCGATGATCGTCGTACATAACCATCCTTCCGGATCGCCAGAGCCGTCTCGAGCAGACAGAGAGATGACTTCTGACTTGAGCACAGCCTCATCGACGATGGGAATCGAGCTGTTGGACCACGTAATCGTGACTCGCTCGGACCATGCGTCGATGGCGAGACTGGGCCTAATGGGCTCGGAGGCGCCGAGCGCCAGGGAGGCTGGGGAGGCCAGGACGGAACGTTATCTCGCCTGAGGGCGCGCTCGGCCGACCTGTGTACAGTGAGCCACGTGAGCGACTCGGGGATGATCCTGGGACTTGGCTGGATCGATCTGGTCATCATTGGAGTGGCCATCGGGATCGGCGTATGGGGCTGGCGGATGGGCATTTTGCGCGCCGGCGTGGCACTGTTGGCGATCGCGGTCGGCGTCCTGTTGGCTGGGATGTATCACGAACGAGTGTTCATCGACCTTGCGATTGCCGAGACTCCCTCAGGGGCGATGCGGACTGCCAGCTTCATCGTGATCCTGGCACTGGTGTCGGTTGGCGGCTTCGTGATTGGGACATTTCTGCGTGGCCTGGCGTCAGTTCTGCTGCTGGGCTGGGCCGATCGGGCGGCAGGTGGGTTCTTCGGCGTGTTGTTCGGTCTGTTGCTGGCCCAGGCGACGATCGCAATCGTGGTGCTCGCCGGTCTGGATGATGCCAACGGCGAGATCGGCGAGTCCGTCATTGGCTGGGTGATGATGGACAACGTGCCCGTAGTGAGGGCGTTGCTCCCGACAGAGTTCGACCTGGCGATCCAGCAGTTCGTGGCCGAAGTGGACACTGTCAGGTCGGCGACAAACGGGGTTCAGAGTCAACTCGGCGGGGGATAGCGCGGCGAACCGCGGGCGAGGAATCTGACTAACCTGACGCAAACGTTGCCGTACTTGATGCGGTGGTACGATCACGTCGGTGCAATGTCGGTTCTGAACAAGTCGGTCCTGGTGCTGAATCAGAACTATGAGCCCTTGCATGTGTGCAACGTGCGTCGGGCGGTGGTGTTGGTGGCGCGGGGCAAGGCCGAGGTGATCGATCGGCTGGATCGGGCCAAGGCTCTGCTGCGAACGGTGAGCGGCGAGCTTGATGTGCCCTCGGTGATTCGCATGGTCTACTTCATCAGGCGCCCGCGGCCGGTGATGCGTTTGTCCCGCCGGGAAGTGTTCAATCGCGATCGATTCATATGTCAATATTGCGGTCGGCGCACAGCGCTCAAGGACCTGACCCTGGATCATGTGCTGCCCCGATTCCGCGGGGGCCGGCACACCTGGGAGAACCTGGTCTCGGCCTGCCGAGGGTGCAACCATCGCAAGGCCGGCAGAACGCCTCGTGAGGCCCGGATGAAACTGCGGAACCAACCCAGGCGGCCGACCGTGACCCCCGTCAACCTCTTTGGTCAGTACCTGGAGAATCAGCCTGGCTGGGCGCCGTTCATCCCAGGCGCCGATCGGGCCATGTCGGGCGACTGATCGCCCGGGGCTACGGCATCAGACGGGCTGACAGTTGCGGCAGAACGACGTGACACGGCGGTTCGGCGCGACCTCGGAGATGAGACTCTCACACCTGGGACACGGTTCACCGCCCTTGCGGTGAACGTTGAGGAACTCGCGTGGTTTCGTGTCGATCTTCTGTCCGATCTCGGTTTCGGCGATTTCGGCGGCCCAGTGCAGCG
Organism: Chloroflexota bacterium; assembly: GCA_009837565.1. GTDB lineage: Bacteria > Chloroflexota > Dehalococcoidia > Bin125 > Bin125 > Bin125. The sequence continues at coordinate 9,014 of VXTH01000044.1, forward strand.
TGTCGCGCATCGCGTCGAACAGTTCGCCCCGGCGAGACTCGGGAAGGGTGGAGATCTTGGCGAAGGGATGGATTCCGGCGTTGAAGAGGATTTCGTCGGAGTAGGCATTGCCGATGCCAGCGATGAGCTTCGCGTTGACCAGAGCGTTTTTGACCTGTCCGCGATAGCGCTTCAATCGCTTGAGAAACTCGTCCCGATCGAGAGCCGGATCGAGGGCGTCAGGTCCCTGTTCGCTGAGCACCGGTACCGTGTCGAGGTCGTCGGCATCCACGAGATAGACCTTGCCGAGATAGCGTTCATCGATGTAGCGGATCCCGAGTGCATCATCCGTGTCTAGGAATCTGAGGCTGAAACACGTTCTCGCATGGGCTCTACGATTCCCGTCCGGACCCGAGGTCCACTGGAATCTGCCATTGAGCATCGGGTTGACAGCCATCACGCTTCCGCGGTCGGTGCGGAACAAGAGGAACTTGCCGGTTCGTTCGACCATCTCGAACTGCGCACCGAGCAGGCCCGCCTCGAAGTCTTCCCTTGGCAGGCGGATCACAATCGGCTTCTGGATGTCGACGTTGGTGATCGGCCTTCCTCGTAGACGATCGGTCAGCACTCGGGCGATGTGTTGGAGTTCAGGGATCTCTGGCATGTCGGTCGCGGGTCGTCAGTTCCTGGGGGCCTTCGGATAGCTGCCGATGATCCGCAGCTGTTGCAGGTCGGGCTCCATGCGCGTGAGCGCGTTGGCCAGAGCCGGATCAGTGCGGTGCCCGTCGCAATCAATCAGAAACAGGTATGTGCCCAGGCGCTCGCGCGCCGGTCGGGACTCGATTCGGGTGAGATTGATGTTGGCGTCGGCGAAGTGCTGCAGCACACGCAGCAAGGCCCCGGGGCGGTTGGCGGTGCTGAACAGGATGGTCGAGCTATCGTCGCCAGTCGGTTTGTGATCTTCATGGGCCAGGACCACGAAACGGGTAGCGTTGCGATGGTCGTCTTCGATGCCGAACTCGAGGATCCGGGCATCGTGCAAGTGGGCGGCCCGGCGAGGCGCAATTGCAGCGACGTGATCACCGAGTTCAACCGCGCGCGCGACCGCCTGCGCGGTCGACAGGGTGGCTTCGGTCCGCACGTCCGGGAAGCGGCGGTTGAGATAGCGCTGACACTGCCCGAGCGCCTGTGGATGCGAGTAGATCACGCCAATCTCAGAGGTGTCGGCATCGGGAGCAACAATCAGGCAGTGCTCGATGGGGATGATGAGTTCGTCGCGGATGTGGAGGTCGAGTTGATGGATGATCAGGTCGTGGGTTTCACCGACGGCGCCGGCAAGTGAGTTTTCGAATGGCACGATGGCGACGTCAGCTTCGTCGCGGGCTACAGCTTCGGCCGAGGCAGTGATACTGGGATACGGCAGAAACTCAGACCCGGCATGCTCGCCGGCGAACAGCACAGCTGCCTGCTCGGTGAATGTGCCGGCGGGCCCCAAGTAGGCGATTCGATTCAAGGGATCGTCTGTGTCGCTCATCAATCTAGTGTTCTCCGGTTAACGCCAGGCGCAGTGCCGATTCATGCTCGGGTTGGGTGACAGCAACGATGACATCGGCCGCATGGATCATCGTGTTCGGTCCGGGGATTTCCGGCTCGTCGTCCTTCCGGATGATCAGGGCCAGCACGGTGTGCGGTGGTAGGTCGAGATCCCGAACCGTGCATCCCACACAGGGCGCCAGACTGGGAATGACATGCTCGGCCAGCACGAACGCCGTTGACCGCATCTGTGTGAGACGGGTCAGACCGGCGCTGACCTCCTGTTCGATGGCGTTGACGATCGCGGTCGTGGCCGAAATGGTGTAGTGAAATCCGAGGGTCTGGAAGATGGGCTCGTTGCGCGGGTCGTTGATGCGGGCGATTACCTTGGCAACGTTGAACCGGGTCTGAGCGGTCTGGGCGACCGCGAGGTTGGCCTGGTCGCGGCCTGTGCAAGCCACGACCACGTCGGCCCGATTCATGCCAGCCGCCCGCTGCACGTGGATTTCCGCTCCGTCGCCGAGTAGCGCGACCTCTCCCAGTTCGTTGTTGATAGCCCAGGCGGTGTTCCCGTCCCGCTCGACGACGCACACCTCGTGCCCCATCTCGATCAGGTCGCGGGCCGCGCCGCGTCCAACTTTGCCGCCGCCGACGATGATGATGTACATGGCTAGCAGGTTGGCCTGTTCGGTTCGTCGATCGCGAACGCCGCTTCGCGAACCATCTGGTCGAGGATGGTGGTCGGGTTGACGACATTGATGCCGAGCTGCCGGTAGACATCGGCTCGCTCGGGATCGTAGATTCGGGCAACCACGCGGGGCGAGCGGTGGATGTGTTTGGCCACCTGCACCGCCATGGCGTTGCGGTTGTCGCCGTTGGCGAGCGCCAGGAAGACATCGGCTTCGGGCACGCCAGCTGCTTGTTGGACTTCAACATCTTCACCGGCGCCAATCATCGTGATGCCGGTGAAGTCGTCCTCCAACCAATTGAAGGCGGCGGCGTCGATATCGATCACGGTGACATCGTGACCTTCGTGGTCGAGCTCTCGGGCCAAGGTCGAGCCCAGTCTGCCGCAACCCATGATGACGACGCGCATCGCAGTGACCCTGTTTCCTGGCTCCCCGGTCTCTAGTCGTTGACGAAGCCGCTATTGAGCGGACTAGATTGGACCTGGGCCGGCTCGCGGACGACCACAACTTCGCATGGCGCATGGGAGAGGATGTAGTCGGCTGTGTGTCCCAGATCGATGGCGGCTCCGGTTCGACGTACCAGTGCGGTCTGCTCACCGCCGCCACCATGCACGGTGTTGGCGTGCGAGACGCCCAGCACGACCAGATCGATCTCTTCGGTCGCCGCGGCATCAACGACGGCCGGGCCCGCGCTGCGCGCCTGGAGCAGGATGGCCTCGCAGGACACTTTTGCCTGCCGAGCGGCGGCCTCGGCCTCGGCGAGACAGGCCTCACCCTGAGCCGACGCCTGAGGCAAATCACAATCGACTGGATAGGCCCGCTCGACCTCGACGACGTAGATCGGCAGGACCCGGGACTTACGCCGGTCAACCCGGGCCAAATGCAGGGCGACATCGAGCCCGCGCCTCGCCTCGGGTGAGCGATCAAAGGGGACGAGGACGGAAATGCCAGACATGTCCGTAGGGTATTCGTTGCCGGTCCGCAGCGGTTGGCAGGCGGCTAGTAGACGTACTTCGGTTGCTCGCGGACGACGTGAGAGCCATGTTCGTCGAGCTGTTCCAACCAGGCATGCAGGCGCCCGTTGTTGATTTCGATGAATCCCAGCGTGCCGAGCCGCGTGTCGAGATTGCGGGGGTACATGGGACTACCCGGGTTGATCAACAGGACGCCGCGAATGGTCTCGATCGAAGCGACATGAGTGTCACCATGGACGACGACGTGACGCGGGCCGCCGAAGTAGTGGTCCATCATTGATTCCACCGTGCGGTAGGGCGGCCACTCGGGCAGGGCCATGTCGTGGGTCAATCCGAACGTGAAGCCTTCGAACTCCAGAGTCCAGGCCTCGCGCAGACGTGGATCCTCCGGCTGGACCGGGCGTCCCCCGGAGCCGTCGTCGCCGTTGCCTCGGGCAACATAGATGGGCGCGACCGCCTCCAGCTTGTCGATCAGGGCAATGTCATGAATGTCTCCGCCATGGAGCAACACGTCGGCGGTGCTGATCCGGTCCCAGAGCTGCGGCCAGAGTTCGGTTCCGGCCTCCGGGACATGGGTGTCGGAGATGAGACCAATGCGCATGGTTGTTAGCCTACCGTGACCGGTGGCGCGATACCTCTATGTCGTCTTCGCGTGAATTGGCCTGTCGGTGGAAGGGGGGAACAGGGGCGTGTTGGCGCGGAGAATCGAGCGTCTCGCGAATGAGGGCTGGCTACGCTGGGTAGTCCTCCTGGGAGTCGTGGCGCTGGCGATGGTCGGGGCCCACATTTGCCGCGTGGATCAAGAGGTTTCGCTTCAGGGTGGAACGGGTGTATTGCCGCCGACGGACCTGCGGGTGGCGATGGTGACACACGGCGGGATCGGTGACCCGTTCTGGGACGAGGTGGCGGCCGGCGCGTTCGCGGCGCAACGGGAGTTTGGCATCGAACTGTTCTACGACGGCGACGGCAACGTCAACGAGCAGGTGCGGCTGGTCGATAACGCGGTCGCCCTGGGCTACGACGTGCTGATCGTCTCGCTGGCGGATCCCGATGCGTTGGAACAGTCGATTCGTTCGGCGGTGGCGGCCGGCTTACTGGTGATGTCGATTAACTCAGGGGAGGAACGTGGCCGTGAGTTTGGAGCGGTCACGCATTTCGGTCAGCCGGATGGTGTGGCGGGCCTTGGTGCCGGGGAGCGTCTGGTTTCGGCTGGCGTGAGGAACCTGCTGTGCCTGATTCACGAGGCCGGGAACGTTGGTCTGGAAGCACGCTGCGCCAACGCCGTCGTGGCATTGGAGCTGGCCGGCGGGTCGATGCGGCGGTTGTTTGTGGTCGGGACGGCCGACCGGGTTTCAACGACCGGCGAGATCGCTGCCCAGTTGCAGGCTGATCCCAGCATCGACGGCATCCTGGCATTGAACTCCGGAATCGCGGAACTCGCCATGGCAGCTATCGATTCTGCCGGGTCCGACGCCAAGTTGGCGACGTTTGATGTCTCGCCGACGATTCTGCTGGCCATTGAGGCCGGGGAGGTCCTCTTCGCCGTTGACCAGCAGGCCTATCTGCAAGGCTTTCTGCCGGTGGCATTTGCGTACCTCCGTTCCCTCGATCCTGATGCCGAAATGGGAGGGATCCTGGCAGGTATGGAACGCTGGGCGGCTTCGGGTCGACTGGTGACGGGTCCCGGCTTCGTCGATCAAACGAATGTCCGTCGGTTTCCGCAGTTGGGGAAGGACTGAGAATGTCCCTTCCCGGAGTCTTGCGCAGCCTGCTGGCGGCATCGCTGGTAGTGCTGGTTGGAATTGCGGCCGCCTGATGCTCCGATGCGGATCGCGAGCGGTTAGGTCTTGGTCTGGCGCCGCCGATTTCGGTTGCAATGATCGTCCACGGAGCTGAGGGCGACCCATTCTGGGAGGAAGTCCGCGCTGGCGCGGAGGACGCAGCCCGGGCATTCGACGTGAACCTGTTCTGGCGTTCGACAGACGACGCTGAGGAGCGAGTGCGTCTCATTGACGAGGTCGTTCAACAGGGATTCGAGGTGCTGGTCGTCACGCTGTCAGATCCGGACGCGGTCTCCGATGTGGTGCGCGACGCAGTGTTGATCGGGATCACGGTGTACATCGTCAACGTTGGCGCTGAGATCGGGGCGCAGCTGGGCGCGGACTCCTATTTCGGCCAGGTGGAGACGGTTGCCGGGCTGGCCGTAGGCGATCGCCTGGCAGATGCGGGCGCCAAGCATCTGCTGTGCGTTCAGCATGAGCCACAGAATCTGGCGCTCGAGACCAGGTGCAACCGGGCCGGATCGCGGCTGGACCAGTTGACGACGCTGAAGGTCGAACCCAACGAGGGGGTCGACTCGCAGATTGAACGAGCCCTGGATGCCGACGAGTCAGTTGACGCCGTCCTGACGATGAACACGAGCGTGATGAACGATGCGCTGTCTGCGCTGCAAACGGCGCGAAGTTCCCAACCAGGCGGGCGTACGGTGATTCATGCCGTCTTCGAGCTCAATGAGGTGGTGCTCGACGCGATCGAGGACGGCCGCGTGGCATTCGCGGTCGATCAGCAGCCTTATCTGCAGGGTTACTTGCCAGTCGCGTATTCGCGACTGGTGCAGTACTCAGAACTGACCCAGGGCGATGAGCTGGCGGACGCGCTACTTCAGTGGATTGCTGGCAGGGGAATCCTGCTGGGGCCGGGTTTCGTTGACGCGCACAATGCGAAGCGTGTGCGGGAGTCGCTACAACGACTCCAGGCGAGCCCGGGCGCAAGCCAACAGGCAACGGAGTAATCTGCCCAAGATTGGCGGAGGGGGTCGAAACGGTGTCAAGTTTGCAGATACCCGCGCTGAGCAAGGCTCGGCCGTGGGTGCAAACGGCCGTGCTGCGTCCCGAGCTCGGTTCCCTGGTTGCGGCAGTGTTGCTGCTGATGTTCTTCAGCATCGCCAGTTCAGGCGCCATGTTGGAGATTCCGACGCTCGCACGGGTGTTGGATACGGCCTGGCCATACGGGATCATCGCCGTCGCGGTCGGGTTGTTGATGATCAGCGGCGAGTTCGATTTGTCGACCGGCGTCATGGTCGGGACAGCGGGCGCGCTGTTGGGCGTGATGGCCACCGAGTGGGGTATGAACCTCTGGCTCGCACTGTTGCTGTCGCTGCTGATATGTCTGGCGTTGGGATTGTGGAACGGCATACTGGTCGTCTGGACCGGCCTGCCGTCGTTCGTGATCACGCTGGGTACGTTCTTTGGCCTACGCGGCGCGAACGTGGCCCTGTCCAAATACTTCACCGGCGACGCGCTGATCGAGAACATCGACGACGCGGCGGGGTACGACTCGCTTCATTCGATTGTGGCCACGGTGTTTGGGACGGCGCCGTCGGACTTTCGAGTCTCGCTGCTGTGGTGGGGTGGATTCACGCTGATCGCGACGTGGATTTTGTGGCGGACCAAGATAGGCAACTGGATCTTCGCCACCGGAGGCGATCGGGAAGCTGCCAGAGCGGTCGGTGTGCCGGTCAATGGCACAAAGATCGGCTTGTTTATGCTGACCGCCGGCGCCGCATGGTTTGTGGGCGTCAGCAATGCGGTGCGATACACGTCGGTACAGGCCGGGCAGGGCGTCGGGGCCGAGTTTTTCTACATCATCGCGGCTGTCGTTGGCGGCTGCGCGATGTCTGGTGGTCGCGGGTCCGCCATTGGTCCGGCAATTGGGGCGTTGATCTGGGGAATCGCGTTCGTCGGTATTCCCCATGCCGGATGGAATTCCGACTGGCGCTGGGCCTTCTATGGAGTGCTGCTCCTACTAGCGACACTGATCAATCACATCGTTGGCGAGCGGGTACGAACGGCGCGATCGGGCTATCGGCGAGCGCTGAGTTGAGTTGGAGCAAGCGATGACCACAGACCAAGCTACCCAAGGGACCGAGGAAGCCCTCTCCGAGCCTGTCGATATGCCGGTCCTAGAGGTTCGAGGACTGGGCAAGCGATTTGGGTCGGTTCAGGCGTTGCAGGACGTTGATGTCTCGCTGCGAGCTGGCGAAGTGACATGTGTGGTCGGTGACAATGGCGCCGGCAAGTCCGTGTTTATCAAGATGCTCTGCGGACTGATTCGACCGAGCGAGGGAGAGATTCTCCTGGACGGGCTCGCCACTGAGTTTTCGTCGCCGCGCCGGGCCCGGGCGCTGGGGATCGTTGCTGTCTACCAGGATCTGGCGCTGGCTCCGATGATGTCGCTGTGGCGCAATTTCTTCATGGGCGGCGAGCCGGTCAAGGGATGGTGGATCTTCCAGCGCTTTGATGTCGCCTATGCCAAGGAGGCCATGCAACGAGAGTTGGAAAAACTCGGCGTCGATCTAGGCGACCCGGATCGGGCTGCGCACACGCTGTCGGGTGGTGAGCGTCAGGGCCTGGCGATCGCCCGGGCGATGTATTACGGAGCGCGTGTCCTGATCCTTGATGAGCCGACCTCGGCGCTGGGGGTGCGTCAATCCGGAGCGGTGCTTCGGTTGATCAGGCGCGCCGCACAGCGCGGCACCGCTGTAGTACTGGTCACGCCGAAGCCGCAGCACGCCTTCTGGGTCGGCGACCGGTTCCTCGTCTTCCAGCGCGGACGGCTGGTTGAGGATCGGCGCAGCGAGACGCTGACGTTGGAGAGCCTGTCGTATCTGATGGCCGGAGGCGGCGAGGTCGACGAGCTTGAATCCGCCATTGCGACGGCCTGATGACCAACTTCTTGGGGATCACAGCGCGATAGACTGATGCTGAAGCAGCAGGATTGTGGATTGTTGAGTGGAGTCCCAAGCGGAACGGGGTAGATGACGGACTTGTCAGCAGTGAGCAAGGACGCGATCACTCCGTCGCACAGCGACGATCTTGACGCGTTGCTTTCGACCCTTCCGGGCGCGATTCGCCGAGCGATCGAGGAACAGGGGCAAGCGCACGGTCTGCTTGAGATCGTGCTGGACCTCGGCAGACCGCCGTACGCCCGATACGTCGACGGCGAGGTCATCCTGCGCCAAACCGAGGTCACCAACGCCGAGTTGCAACTCGTTGTTGCGGGTCTGGGTGAGTTTGGCACAGATAACCGGGCCGGAATACCACGGACATTGCATCGGATCGCTTGTATTCGCAACCGTCAACGAGGAGTTGTGGGGCTGACGATGCGGGTTGGACGGGCGGTGACGGGATCGGTCGCCGTAATCGAGGACTTCGTCAAAGCTGGCGCGTCGATTCTCCTGCTTGGCCGTCCTGGCGTAGGCAAGACGACGATCCTGCGAGAGGCGGCACGGGTACTGGCCGAGCAAGGCAAACGGGTCGTGATTGTAGACACTTCCAACGAGATCGGTGGAGATGGGGATATCCCGCACTCGGGCATCGGCAGGGCTCGACGAATGCAAGTAGAACGTCCTGAGCTGCAACACTCGGTGATGGTCGAGGCTGTCGAGAACCACATGCCCGAAGTGATTGTGATCGATGAAATCGGCACGGAGCTTGAGGCGCAGGCCGCGAGAACTATCGCTGAGCGCGGAGTACAGCTCGTGGCGACGGCGCATGGCAACGAGCTGGCCAACCTGATGTTGAATCCCACGCTGGTCGACCTGATTGGCGGGATACAGACGGTGACGCTGTCTGACGAGGAAGCGCGACGGAGAGGAACCCGAAAATCGGTGCTGGAACGTAAGGCCCCACCGACGTTCGAGGCGCTGGTCGAGATCCAGTCGTTCACTCGCGTCGCGGTGCATTCCGACCTGGACAACACCGTTGACGCATTGTTGCGCGGCGAATCCGTGGCCGCGGAGATTCGCGAAGTTGATGACGACGGGACGGTGCATACCTCGACGGATTCGGTTGAGTCGGTGGTCGCGGAAGGCGGCCTGTCCGGCTTCGAGACCTCGCTCAATGAGCTGTTTGAGCGACGGTCGTCATCTTCGCTTGGCAGCGGGGCCAGCTTCGGCAACGGATCCTCACATGAGGCGCCCCTGCGGCGGCGCATGGGCTCGCGACCGCGACACGCGGCGCCGGGGCCGCATCAAAAGGTGTATCCGCTTGGCGTTTCGCTTTCACGCTTGCGGGAGGCGATTCGGGAAACGGGCGCGAACGTGTCCATCGCCGAGCGGATTGAGGAAGCAGATGTAGTGATCACGCTACGCGCGTCGTTCCGCCGCCGGCCGCCGGAGCTACGGCTGGCGGAGTCGCGGCGCATGCCGGTCGTGGTACTCAAGCACAACACGGTGTTGCAGATGGAGAAGAGTTTGCGGGCGCTGTCCAAGGGGGCCTCGTCGAACGACACGGTGACCGCCGCACTCTCTGAAGCGGAGGAGGCGATCTCACAGATTCACTCCGGTCGACAATCGTCGATCGACCTCGCGCCCCAGGGTCCGTACATCAGGAAACTCCAACATCAACTGGCCAGCGACCAAGCGCTGGAGTCGGTCAGTAGAGGGCGTGAACCCAATCGGCGGGTACGGATCCATGCCGGCTGACCATGATGCCCCCGCGCCACGCGGGGCGTTTATCACCGTCGAGGGTGGCGACGGCGCGGGAAAGACCACCCTGGTCAGGTCGCTCGCCGCGTGCCTGTCCCAGTCCGGGCACCGTGTTCGCGTCACCTTTGAGCCGGGGGGTACCGAGCTGGGAACGCGGCTGAGGTCGCTCGTGCTGGATCCGGAACTGGATCTGGGCGACTGGGACGAAACCTGGCTGTTTCTCGCTGCGCGGGCCTCGCACGTGCAAGAAGTCCTGAACCCAGCCCTGTCCGCAGGTGAACTGGTGTTTAGCGACCGCTTCAGTGATTCGACCCTGGCCTATCAGGGTTATGGCCGAGGTCTCGACCTGGATCGTCTGCGACGCTTGAACGCCGAGGCGACGAAGGAGTTGCAACCCGACATGACCTTGTTGCTGGACGTCCCGGCCGAGGTCGGATTGGCGCGCACCCGAGCGCGATCCTCCGACGGCGATCGTATTGGAGACGCCGACCTGGCATTTCATCGCCGCGTGAATGCCGGTTTTCGCGCGCTGGCGGCGCAGGATAGCGAACGCATCACGATCATCGACGCCTCGCGCGAGGCGCCTACTGTTCTGGCGGATGCATTTGAGATTGTGCACGGCTGGTTGGATGCACGCGGCAACGACTCATACAATGTTGCGCGATGACTACTGAATCATGGCCAGAAGGTTCTGAGACGATCGAGCCGCGAGGCCCTATCACGGTCCGAGTTCCGGCGACGTCGGCCAATCTGGGCACCGGTTTCGACGCCGCCGGCGTTGCACTCCAGCGATATGCCACGGTGACGGTTTCGGTTGCGTCGGGCAATGAGGGCGAACGGTCGCCGATGTCACGGCACGTACGCAAAGCCGTCAGAGAGGTCTACAGGGAGCTTGGCAGAGAGCGCCCGGAATCTGAGGACATTGAGATTTCGGTCGAGGCAGAATTCCCGCTAGGTCGCGGTCTGGGAGCGAGCGCCGCTTGTCGCGGCGCAGGATTGGTCGCCGCAAACGCCTTGCTTGGCTCGCCGTTGTCCGAGCACCGGATCCTGGAGATTGGATCCGATCTCGAGGGTCACGCCGACAACATGGCGCCGGCGTTGTTCGGCGGCTGTCAGATTGTCGCGATGACGGGCGAGACGGTCACCCGTGTCGCGTTGCCGGTCGCAGACGGGCTGCGCTTTGTCGGGTTTACCCCAAGCTTCAACATGTCGACCAAGAAAGGCCGCGCGCTGCTACCCAAGCAACTGTCGCGTAAGGATGCGGTGCATAACTCGTGCCGTTCGGCTCTGCTGGTCGCCGCGCTGACAACCGGCTCGTGGGACGCGCTCCAGACAGCTACCGACGACCGTTTGCACCAGATTCCGCGTTCCAAGCTGTTTCCCACGATGTTTGAGCTGTTTGAAGCCGCGGAAGATGCCGGGGCCTTCGCCGCCTATCTGTCAGGCGGCGGGTCAACCTTGATGGCACTCGCCAACGATGACTGCGCCGGGCATGTCAGTGACGCCTGGAAGTCGGCCGCAGCGGTGCGCGGAATCGAGGGGCAGGCGTTTGTCAGCGGGATCGATACTGCAGGGGCGCAGATTCTGTGACGGTCGTTCAGAAGTACGGCGGCACGTCGGTCGGTTCTGTCGAGCGGCTGCGGAACGTCGCGCACCGCGTCGCAACGAGGGCGACCAACGGTGAGCGACTGGCTGTCGTGGTTTCGGCGATGGGCAAGACGACGGACGATCTGCTTTCGTTGGCGCATGAAGTTAATCCGCGACCGCCGCGCCGCGAGACCGATCTGCTCATGGCCACAGGCGAGATGGTCTCCAGCGCACTGCTCACGATGGCACTGGTGGAAATGGGATGTCCGGCGGTCGCCCTGACCGGCGCCCAGGCGGGCATGTTTACCGACGACAGCTTCGGCCGGGCGCGGATTCGCGGAATCGATACCTGGAGGGTTGAGGAGGAATTCTCGGAAGGACACGTCGTGGTCGTGGCCGGGTTTCAAGGACAAAGCCCACAGGGGGACTATGCGACTCTGGGCCGCGGCGGTTCGGATACCTCAGCAGTGGCGCTGGGCGCGGCCCTTCACGCGACACAAGTTGAGATTTACACCGATGTCGAAGGGATATATACGACCGATCCGCGCATAGAACCGAATGCTCGATGCCTTCGCGATGTTGCCTCCGAGGAAATGCTCGAAGCTGCGCAGCAGGGCGCCGGTGTCATGCATCCACGCGCGGTCGAGTTGGGATTGTTGTACGACATACCAATCCTGGTGGCGTCTTCACAGGCGGAGTTCGGCTCTGGCAGGGGGACGTTGATCCACAGGGAGGTTCAGATGGAGCCTGAAAATCGAGTGCGGACGATTGCGCTGGATCGCGATGTGGCATCGGTCACGTTGCGTCATGTGCCGGACCGCCCGGGAATTGCTGCGCAACTGTTCGGTCCGCTGGCTGACGCCGGGATTTCGGTCGACACCATCGTGCAGAACGCCTCGGAGCTCAACCTGACCGACCTGACATTCACGGTCTCGAAGGACGACTGTGACCAGACGGAAGAGCTCAGCCGACCGTTGGCAAGTGAGCTGGGCGCTGCTGACGTGCTGTTCAAGCACGACCTGGTCAAGGTCTCGTTGATCGGCACAGGCATGCAGTCCGGTCCCGGCTACGCCGCGACCATGTTCCGCTCGCTGTCTGAAGCGGGGATCAACATCGAGCTCATCACCACATCCGAGATTCGGATTACCTGTCTGGTGCAGTCCGAACGGGGTGAAGAAGCAGTCCGCGTGCTGCACTCAGCCTTCCATTTGGACGAAGAGATCTAACTCGAGACCCGGGCCTGGTGGAATCTGCAGGGGCATCCCTTGTAGATGCTCTGCGCGTTTGGCGACCGCCTTGGGAGGAACCACTCAGGTTCTTTCCCAGATTCCACGCGTTGGAACCTGTGCCCACGACGCATCCACGTCGTACCCACTACTCGCCACAAGAGTTATCACCGATTGCATCTGTGCGTCTTCCGTTCGCTTGGGCGTGAGGCGAGTCTGGCACGAGCGAAACGTGCGATGATTTGGTTGGGACAGTCCGGCTTATGTTCGCTCACCTGCACACGCACACTGAG
>VXTH01000022.1:0-2567 GCA_009837565.1 Chloroflexota bacterium
TCGCTGGATATCGAATGCCTCGACGATCAGCTCCCACAAACCAATCGCGGCGACGAAGACCAGGAACGGCGGGACGACCACACCGGCATGGCGGCTCCACAGGCGCGCCGGTTCGGCGCCGGCTTCGAGGGTTGGGTCCGCGGTCGTCACAGCCCGCCTGCCATCGCCTGGCCCAGCGACTCCCGAACTTCCGTGACCAACTCGTAGTAGCGAGTCGACTCTTCCACCTCGGTCGTCCTGGGATAGGGCAGGTCGATCGGGATGATCTCTTGCACGCGGCCTGGACGTGCCGTCATCACCACGACCCTGCCGGACAACAACACGGCCTCGGGAATGCTGTGCGTGACGAACAGGATCGTCGTGTTCGTCTCTTCCCAGATCCGGTGCAGCTCGAGGTTCATCCGGTCGCGCGTGATCTCGTCGAGCGCGCCGAAGGGCTCGTCCATCAGCAGGATCGAGGGCCGGAACACGAGCGCTCGCGCCAGCGAGACGCGCTGCTGCATCCCGCCGGAAAGCTGGTAGGGATGGTGGCTCTCGAATCCGTCCAGACCGACCATGCTGAGCAACCGCTCAATCTCTTCCTCCTTCTTCTCTCTGGACATGCCGGAGATCTTCATGATCTCGAGCGGCAACGCGACGTTTTTCCAGACCGTTCGCCAGTCAAACAGCGTCGGCGCCTGGAAGATGAACCCGTAGTCGCGGTCGAGCCGAGCCTGCCGGGGGGTCTTGCTGTTGACCAGGACCGATCCACCGCTGGGTTCAATCAGATCGGCCGCCAGGCGCAGCAGCGTCGATTTGCCGCAGCCCGAGGGACCGATCAAGGAAACGAACTCTCGCTCCGCAATGTCAAGGTCCACCGACTCAATGGCGAGCGTCGCGTTCGCCCCGTTGCCGAACTCCTTGCGTACGCCCTGAAATGCAATCGCGGTCTGTGTCCCGCCCCGGGCCGGCTGACGCGAGGTATCTGGTGTGGTCATGGCCCGCCTTCCTAACTCAGTTCCTGTGCGCGGTGGCCGCGCAGGACAACGATCTGAATGATGCGGACCATCCCGACCATGGCGCCGCCGAGCAGGCAGGCGCCGCCGATCGCGGCGAACAACGACTCGGGTTGCAGGCTGAAGTACTGCTGCGAGGTGAGAATCACCACGCCGATTCCTTCTTGCGACCCGACTGGCAACTCGGCCACAATCGCCCCGATCACGCTGAACGCCGCAGCAACTTCAAGCCCGGTGAAGATGTAGGGCAGAGCGCTGGGCAATCGCAGCTTGAAGAACACTTCAGTGCGCGACGCGCCGTAGGACGCCATCAGGTCGAGGCTGTCCTGCGAGACATCGCCGATGCCCCGCGCACTGGTCACGGCGATCGGGAAAAAGGCGAGAAACCCGGCGATCAGCGCTTTGGTCTCCCAGCCTGTGCCGAGCCAGATCACCAGCGCCGGCGCAATCGCGACGATCGGCACGGTTTGCGCGCCGATCACGAAGGGCATAATCCCGCGGCCCGTCCAGCGGCTGAGCGCCATCAACGTGCCCGCGGCAAATCCGGCCACAATCGCGACCGACAGGCCGCTCAGCGCCTCGATGAACGTGAGCCGCAGGTTGCGCCCGATCGCCAGCCAGACCACATCGCCCTGGGAGTTAATGCTGAACAGATAATCGACGACCTCATGGAAATGCGGCAGCGTCGTGCGCGGCGCTTCAGTCGCCCACTTGAGAAACTCCCAACCGCCGAGGAACAGGCCAACGAGAATCAGGACCAGTGTGATCCTCGCCGAGGCCGCGCGGAGCCGTTCAGCGCGTTCGTCCGTGATCCAGCGTTCACGCGCGGAGAACTGGGCTGCAACCTCCGGTCCGGCGCTGGCGCTCATCGGTCGACGAACTCACTTTCGGTGTGGATCCCGCTCAGCCGTCCAGCCGTTCATCCGCGTTGCCGAACCGCGCCGGCGATCTTCTCGACAGTCCCCTGGTAGTCGCCCAGCGGAGTCAGCACCGGCTCAGTGCAGCCCGCGGCGACGAATGCCTCGATCCGTTCGATCGTCTCCGAGGTCGTACCGCAGCAGCAGACGTCACGCACCAGTTCGTCCGGGATGAACTGCATCGCTGCCTCGATCTGTTCCTGCGTGGCGGGCCAACCCATGACGCTCTTGACGCCGGCGATCTGTTCTTCGGTCGCGCCGCAGTTCTCGGTGATGTGCGGCTGTTGGCCGATGTATTGGGTCAGGAACTTCTTGCAAGCGTCGACCGCCGCCTGCGGATCGTCATCGTCGACGGCCACCCCCAGCAGTTGCGGACAGTCGATCGCATCCATTGAACGGCCGGTCCGGTCTGCGCCGATCTTGATGTGCTCGACCGAGAGCGCCGTGTACTCCGGCGGTACGAGGAAATCCATCAACGCGCCGTCGGCGACCTCGCCGACCAGCTCCATCATCCGCAATCTGACCGCGCCGATGTAAATCGGGACCGGATACGACGGGTTGTCGTCATCCTCGGGCGTGTCGAACTTGATCTGGTCGACATCGACGTATTCGCCCTGGTAGGTCACCGACTTGCCGTCCAGCAGATCCTTGAGCG
>VXTH01000267.1:0-2564 GCA_009837565.1 Chloroflexota bacterium
CGAAGCCGCTCAAATCGATCCTGCACATGAATCCCAACATTCCGATCTGGTTGGGCACGGGCACCGAGATGAACGTGCGCATGACCGGCGAGGTCGCGGACGGCTGGTTGCCGCTCGGCCTGACGCCGTACAACGCCGATCTGTTCGAGCCCTGGGTCGAGCAGGGATTCCAGCGTTCAGAGGCGAAGACGGGGTCGCCCAAGTGGTGGCCCGACTTCGAAGTGCAAGCGTCGGCCGAGGTCGAAATCACCGACGACCTGCGCGACGCGTTCCGCAAGATGAAGCCGAATGTTGCGCTCTACGTCGGTGGGATGGGTCACAAGACGCTTAACTTCCACAAGATGTCGATGATTCGGCGCGGCTATGGCGACGCCGCCGAGCGGATTCAGGAGCTGTATCTCGCCGGCCGCAAGGCCGAGGCGATTGAAGAGGTCCCGGAGGAGTTTCTCGACGAACAGGCATTGCTCGGTTCGCCGGCGCGAATCCGCGAGCGCTACCAGGCCTGGGCCGACAGTTACATCACCGGCCTCACCGTGAGGACGAATCAGCCTGAGGCGATCGAGCTGATGGCCGACCTGGCGAAGGAGTCGTCGGGCGCCTAGTCGATACCGGCGATCTCGACCAGGCCGGCGTTGTATTGGTCGTGTCGACGCACCCAGGCCATACCCCAGGGCAGGTCGGCCTCGTCTCGTCCCTTTGGCAGCACATCGAGGAATCGGTAGGTGCCGATGAAGTCTTCCAGCCCGCGCGCATAGGTCGAATAGGTGTGGAAGACATCTCCAGTCTCGTCCTTGCAGAACACCGAGAGGCCTGGCGCCTCACCGCCGTCGAACTGTGACTGGAGCGCGTAGTTGTACTCTCGACGACTCGCCTCGACTTCGTCGTCGGAGAAAGAGACGCCGTAATCGAAGTTGAAGCTATTGGCGTTGGACGACAACCACCTGAAGCTCCAGCCCATTCGCTCGCGATAGGACTCCAACAGATCCAATGGCGCGCGCGAGATTGCGGCGAATGCGGTGTCGCGTTGTTCGATGTGAATCGTGATGGGGTTGAAGTGGTCGGCCAGGAACGAACAGGAGATGCAGCCTTCATCCCAGTCGGGACCGAACATGAAGTGGTAGACGATCAGCTGGCTGGCCTCACCGAACAGATCGGACAGGGATTCCGGGCCGCTGGGACCATCGAAGATGTAGTCGGTCTCGACTCGCTCCCAGGGAAGCGCCCGACGAGCCTCAACGATCTCATCACGGAGACGGGTGAACTCCTTTTCCCGGCGCAACAGGTCTCGCCGAGCGTCGGTCCAATCCTGGTGCGATACGACTGGTTGCCTCGGCATCTTGTGGCCCTTCCATCGTGACGAACGTCCGTGCGGACATGACAAAGATACCTCGAATCGACCTTCTACACTGCGCAAGCGCCCAACTGATGAAGAGAGGAATCACTTATGTCCGACGCCGAAGCCGTTGACAATGCCTTTATGGCCGAGTTCGACGCTGAGCACCCCGATCCGGACAAACTCGCCGCGTACTTCACCGACGATGCGATCTACAACAACATGCCGGTGGATATGCCGGCGGCGGAAGGCATTGAGGCGATCTCGGCGGCGCTGCAGGGCATCTCGCAGATGACCTCTCGTGGCTGGGAGGTGATCCACTCGGCCTCGGTGGGAGACATCGTGCTCAACGAGCGGGTCGACCGATTCGAGATCGGCGGCGCGAGCGTCGACGTTGAGGTCTGCGGCGTGTTTGAGCTGCGCGACGGCAAGATTCACCGCTGGCGCGACTACTTTGACATGGCCTCGTTCCAGAAGCAGATGCCCGGCGGCTAAGGGATTCAAGACCTCACCCTCTGGGCGAGGTGCCGCGAAGCGGCAGAGGGGGCAGCCGACGCTCAACGTAGATTGCCAGCGCGAGCAGCCCCCTCAGTCCCTTCGGGACAGCTCCCCCAGAGGGGGAGCTCTTTGCTAGGCCCGGCCGAAGGCGATGCGGAGCTCCGCCGCGATCTGGTCGAGGGCCTGGTTGCCCTCAGGGACGGCCGCGAAGGCGCTGACGAAGCCGTGGATCACGCCGTCGTAGCGGGTGCAGCTTGACTGGTTGCCTGCCGCGGCGAGCGCTGCGGCGTACGCCTCGCCTTCGTCGCGGAGCGAATCGTATTCGGCCGTGATGGTCAGCGATCTGGGCAGGTTCGACAGATCCTCGGCCTGGAGCGGCGACGCGTAGGGTTGGGCTCCTTCGGAATCGTCGTTCAGGTAGAGGTCCCAGAACCAGCGCATGCCGGCCTCTGAGAGTCCGTACTCGCCGCGGCCGTTGACCCGGTAGGACTCGGTATCGAAGTTGAAGTCTGTGACCGGGTAGATCAGAATTTGCGCCGCAATCTGGGGACCGCCCCGATCGCGGGCCATCTGTGAGACGACCGCGGCCAGGTTGCCGCCGGCCGAGTCTCCGGCGACGGCGATCTGGTCGCTGGGACCGCCCTGCTGGGCGTACATGCCGGTGATCCACTCGAGTGCGGCATAGCAGTCGTCGGCAGCGGCGGGATAGGTTGCCTCGGGCGCGAGGCGGTAG
>VXTH01000355.1:0-2556 GCA_009837565.1 Chloroflexota bacterium
CTCGCTTTAGCTGATTCACGCCGCCCGCATCAGCAACATTGATGACGTTTGGTGGGTCCTGTGCCTGAGGTTCCACCCACACGACCATAGAGCGCAGCAGCACTTTGAATGGCGCCTCTTCGATTGAGTCACGCCTGGCCGACAGAAACGCCCCGCTTGGTGAGTCCCAGTGATGCAGTGCGGCGATCTTGGGATGCTCTTCGAACCAGTCTTTGAGGCTGAGCGGCGCATCGAGCCAACGCTGCCAACCGCATTCGGAATCGTGCGCAGGTGGCAACGTCGCAGCATGGGGGAGTTGGGACGGAATGCGGTCGGCGCATGCTGAGGTTGCCAGAACCGCCACTATCGCCAGTGCGGCGACAATCGCACTCTGCACGGTAGGGCTGGGCACGCGCTAGAGGCCAAGCCGGGCGAACGAGGCGTCGATGTGCTGGGTGAAGTAGGCGGGGTCGAAGACGGCGTCCATGGCTTCTCGATCGAGCGCGGCAGTGATCACGTCGTCGCCTTCAATCAAGTCCCGGAATTGGATGCCTTCGTCCCAGGCCTTCATCGCGTAGGACTGGACTCGCTTGTAGGCGTCGTCGCGGCCGACTCCGGCTTCGGTCAGGGCGAGCATCACGCGCTGGCTGTAGATCAGGCCGTAGGAGGACTCCAGGTTGGCCTGCATGCGGTCGGCGTCGATGACGAGGCCGTCGATGATCCAGGCGAGCATGTCGGTGATGTAGTCGAGGGCGAAACAGGCGTCGGGGATCGCGATGCGCTCTGCCGAGGTGTGCGAGATGTCGCGCTCGTGCCAGAGGGCGACGTTCTCGAGCGCCGTCAGCGCGTTGGCGCGGATCGTGCGGGCGAGGCCGCAGACGCGCTCGGCCTTCTCGGGGTTGCGCTTGTGCGGCATCGCCGAGGAGCCGGCCTGGCCCTCGGCGAAGGGCTCGCGGACTTCGCGGACCTCTGTGCGCTGGAGGTGGCGGATCTCGGTGGCGAAGCGCTCCAGCGAGGCGGCGATCACCGCCAGCGTGGAGAGGAAGTGAGCGTGCCGGTCTCGCTGCACGACCTGCGTGGAGATCGCCTCGACGCCGAGTCCGAGTTCGCGGCAGACGCGCTCCTCGATGTGCGGCGGCACGGTCGCGTGGGTGCCGACGGCGCCGGAGATCTTGCCGACGGCGACGGATTCGATGGCGTCGGCGAGCCGTCGGCGGTTGCGCCTGGTCTCGTCGACCCAGCCGGCCAGCTTGAGACCGAACGTGGTCGGCTCGCCGTGGATCCCGTGCGTGCGTCCGATGCAGAGCGTGTGCTTGTGCTCGACGGCGCGCTTCGTGATCGACGCTTCGAGCCGTTCGAGATCGTCCTCGATGATCCGCGCGGCGTCGCGGATCTGGAGGGCCGAGGCGGTGTCCCAGACGTCGGAGGTGGTCAGGCCGTGATGGACCCAGCGCGACTCGGGGCCGAGCGTGTCGGCGACCGATTGCAGGAATGCCAACGTGTCGTGGTGAATCTTGACCTGGTACGCGTCGATGTCGGCGACGTTGTAGCCGGCGTTGGCGGCGATCAGATTGGCGTCCTCGCGCGGGACGACGCCCTCGTCGGCCCAGGCGTTGACGACGGCGATCTCGACGTCGAGCCAGCGCCGCCACTTGGCGTCATCGGTCCAGAGCGCGGCCATCGCTGCGCGTTGATAGCGGGGGATCATTACGGGATGTACTCCTCGCGAGCGGGGGAGAAGATGTCGAGCGCGACCGCGTCCTCGAGCGCGGTGACTTCGTGCGGGACTTCGGAGGGAATGATCCAGGAGTCGCCGGCCGAGAGTTCCTTGACCTCGTCGCCGAGCTCGAAGCGGACTCGTCCGGAGACGAGGTACCCGATCTGCTCATGCGGATGGGTGTGCATCGGGACGGTGCAGCCCTCGGCGATCTGGATCTCGTGGATCGAAGTGCGCTCGCCGGCGTTGAGGGTTCGGCGGGCGATGCCGGGGAACATCTCGATCGGCGGTACGTCGTCGTGGGACTGGAGGTTCGGTTTGATCGTGCGAGTCGTCATGACTAGAGCTCCCTGAGTGCAATGTCTGTGCGGTGGAACGAGCCGTCGAAGGTGATGCGGCGGACGTTGTCGTAGGCGATGCCTCGTGCTTCGGCCAGCGTATCGGCGACGGCGGTGACGGCGAGCACGCGCCCGCCGGCAGTTGTGGTGCGTCCATCATCGTCAATTGCGGTGCCAGCGTGGAAGACGTCGACCGCGTCGTCGACGGCGTCGAGGCCGCGGATCGGCTTGCCGGTGTCGTAGGGGCCGGGGTATCCGCCGCTGACGATGGCGACGCTGACCGATGCCCGTCCGGAGTGCGAGATTGTGTCGCGCGGCAACTCCTCACCGCGCGCGGAAGCGGCGAGAACGGGGAGCAGGTCGCCGTCGAGGAGGGGTAGGACGGCCTGGGTCTCGGGATCGCCGAAGCGGGCGTTGAACTCGAGCACGTTGAGGGCTCCCTCATCGATCATCAGTCCGGCATAGAGCAGTCCGCGGAACCCGATGTTGTCGGAGGACATCTGATCGACGACCGGTTGGTGG
>VXTH01000015.1:0-2306 GCA_009837565.1 Chloroflexota bacterium
GCCTCGCCGGCACCTTCTGACCCGGCAGCAGGATTCCAACCAGGTTGCACGGATCGCTCGCCGCGACCGTGACCTTCTCGTCGGTCGTCGCGGCGCGGCGGACCGCTCGGAGTTGGTCGAGAGCGGCGGGCAGGGCGAACTGTTCGCCCAGGAGTCCCTGGATGAAGCGTCCACCGCGGATTTCTCCGCGCGCTTCGAGCCGGCGCAATGCGCGCAGTACGTCCCGCCACTGGATGGTCAGGCTTTCGCGGGTGGCCAGCTCTCGAGAGACCACGCCGTAGCGCCGCAACAGGATCTCGGCGACACGTTCTGCCAACTCGTCGATCTCGAGCGGATCGGCAGGACCGTTGATCGTCGGCGGCAACGCCGCCCAGCGGCCGGCCGGACCCTCACCGATGAACACGCCTCCGCCTCCATAGCGTGGACGACGGGAGCGCCGGTTGGGCCGGATGAGCTGTCGCAGACCCTGGAATCCGTCGGCGTGGGCGAGTCCAGTGGCGACCAGCTCGCGCAACCCGCCTTCAACATCGGTCGCGATACGGCGCGTGCCGTCGACCAGTTCGTCGAAGAACAACGCGCCGCGTTCCTCCAGCAGTCGCAGGATCTGGCTGGCAGCACCACCGTCGGCGTGGAGCTGCTCGGCGACGTCGGGCTGCGGCTCGGGCGCGTAGCGCCCGCGAGCAGCCGGCAGCGGAGCAGGCCGACGGACCGCCATCAGGAGCGAGCGGAAGTCCCGGCGTAAGGCGAGGGCGATTGGCGTCGTCTTGGTCGGCGCCCGGCGAGCCGAGCGCGCGGTCAGGCGCGCCCAGGCGACGTCGCCCGCCAGGCAGAGTTCGTCCAGCCACGCCTCGCGATAGTCGGCAACGCGAGGCGCGATGAGTTCACGCTCCCACGCGGCAGCCGGCGCCTCGAATCCCTGGAGCTGCTCGATCACTGCTCGCACGCCCGCTTTGCCAGCGAGCCGAGTGTCGGGCGTCAGGTGTTGCCAGCGCAAGAGGAAGCGCAGATAGTGCTGGACCGTCACCGGCTCAATCTCGGCTCGGAGTCGGGCAATCGTGTAGCGGTGGATCCGAGCCAGCAGGCGGCGGTCGCAGTACTCCTCCGCGTCTGCCTCATTCAGCGTTGGCGTGAACTGTCCACGCATGATCTCGCCATAGGCCTCGAGTTGGGCCAACCCGTATCCGCAGTCCTGCTCCGACAGACCGCAGCGCCGCGATACGTCCTCTGCGGTAACCGGGCCCGAGATTTCCAGGTGTCCCCGCACGAGCTTGAGCCGCGCATCCTCGCGGTCGGCGGGCAGGATCAGCGCCGACTCGGGCACGCTGAAGCCGGGTTCGACTGCGTGATCGGGAAACAGCAGACGAATCGATTCCAGGTGTTCGGCTGCGAACCAGACGGCCCCGTCGGGGCCTTCGGCGCGAGCGGCGCGACCGACCTCCTGGAGCTCGGACAACATCAAGGATGTCCCTGGATCGGCCAGTACCGGTGAGCCGTGCGTCAGTTCCCGCTCGTTCAGCGCGACGACAGACAACAACAGCTCGTGCAGTTCGTCCGCGTCGCGGATCGGTGGGAAGGCCTCGTCCTGCACGCGTTCGATCGCGTCGATGTCCAACTTGCCCAGGTCGCGCTGCTCGTTGGGTAGCGTGCGCCGGGTCATCACGGCGCGGGCTCGGCGTTCCTCCAGCGGCGCATCGTCGAGGAAGCCAAAGGGGTTGATGTTGATGATGCTCTGCGCCATGCCCGACGGCGTCACCGTGTCGCGAGCGTGGAGTCGGATTTCTCCGCGCTCGATTCGTTCCAGGACCCCGATCAGGGCGTCGGTGTCGACCGCTTCGTGCAGGCAGTCGTCCATGGTCTGGGCGATGAGCGGATGGTCCGGCACCTCGAGCGGACCGGCCAGATTCTCCTGGCAGCCGACCTGGGCCGGGAAGACGGCGGCGAGCAGGTCGTCGGCGATCATTCGCTGCAAGTAGGGCGGCACTTCCTTGGCCCCGCGGCGTCGGGGAACGGCCAGCGCACGGGTCGCCGCCCAGCGCCAGCGCGTGTTCCAGAACGGCGCGTACAGCACCGCCTGGCGCAACGATTGCTCCGCGTTGTCGGACTTCAAGTACTCGAACGCCTCCTCGAGCGGGAACGACTGGGTCGGACCGAGCGAAAGCAGAATGCCTTCCTCGTTGGCCGCCGCCTGCAACTCGAAGTCGAAGCGCACGCAGAAGCGCTTGCGCAGCGCGAGGCCCCAGGCGCGGTTGACGCCTGAGCCGAACGGCGCATGCACGACCAGCTGGTGTCCACCGCCCTCGTCGAAG
>VXTH01000015.1:2316-2533 GCA_009837565.1 Chloroflexota bacterium
AGGTAACGCGATGCCGACTCCGGGTCGCTGGCCATGCGCCCGATCTCCCGGCGCAATTCGCCTACGGCGGCTGAGAGTTCGATACTGCGGCCCGGCGCTTCGCCCAGCCAGAACGGGATCGTCGGCGGTGCGCCGTGCGCATCCTCGACCCGGACGATGCCCTTGTTCTCGACTCGGCGAATCTTCCAAGAAGTGCTGCCCAGCAGGAAGATGTCAC
>VXTH01000317.1:0-20697 GCA_009837565.1 Chloroflexota bacterium
TTGATGTTTAACCACCCGATCTGGCCGGGCGACATCATCTTCGACATGTTCCACTTCGCGCAGATCCACGACGCAGACGAGATTGAGGCATACAACGCCGTTGAATCCTTCGGGGGCTGCAGCGGCCCGTTCATGTGGGACTTCGACCAGTACGAGCCCAGTGAGCGGTACACGGTGGTCCGCAACGAGAATTTCTACCGGGATGTCCACCTCGACGCGATCGAGGTCCGCACGATCGCGGACGAGGACACCAGGGCGCTGGCCCTCGAGGCTGGGGAAATTGACTTTGCGACGGTCAACCCTGATCAATATCTACGGCTCGGAGAGATGGACCACCTCACCCAGCTTGAGGGACCGGCTGGTGGGATGTGGGTCATGGGGCCGGTCCAGACACACCTCGGGGGCGGACATCCAGCGAACGACGATCCGCGCTTCCGGCTCGCCCTGCACAAGGCGATCGACCGTGAGCGGCTGCACGAGGATGTGTTCCAGGGGATCGGCATGTCGACCAATCAGATGTGGCTGTCGAACTCTCCTGCTTATGACCCAGCCTTCGACAAGGATCCGTACGATCCAGAGGGCGCCGCGGCACTCGTGGTGGAGTCCGGCTGGGAAGGCGTGGAGATGGACCTGTTCGTCTCCAACACGTTCTCCCACCAGGTGATCCCCGAGATCCTGCAGGCGAACCTGAAGGATGTTGGCATCAACATCACGATCGTGAAGCAAGAGGTCGCGGAGTGGGTCGACTTCTTCCTGACCGGCACCTTCCCCGGCCTCTATGTAGCGGGCACCGGCTTCTTCTGGATGGCGCCGGAGACGCTGCCGAACATGAACTTCCAGTTCCGTTTCCCCGAGAATGCCGTGGCCTCCGTGACCGGGGAGTACAAGCGGATCGTCGAAGGATTCGGTTCGCAACCAACACCGGCGGAACGCCTGGAACTGTTCAACGACTGGAACGAGCTCTGGGCGGAAGGCCCGTGGTTGCTCCCCTACCACACGATCAACAACACAACGATCGTCAACAGCCGCGTACAAGGAGAGACCTGGCCGGCACAAATCTTCACGTTCACGGAGGAGTGGTGGGTAGACGAGGCATAGCCGATCCGTAGACTCACCGCTACGCAACTCGGGGCCGCTCGCTTCGCTTCGTCTGAGGCGGCGCGGGCGGTCGTAGCGGAGGGCCCAGCGGGCATCGGTCCCGCAGCTTGCAACGGGCCGCCTGGCCAGCTCGCAAAGGAGCGCCATTCGTGGGTTCGTTCCTGATCAGCCGGTTCGGCCAGGGCCTCGCGGTGGTGCTGCTGGCCAGCATCCTGGTGTTCCTGGCCATGCGGCTGATTCCGGGCGACCCGGCGGCGTTGCTGGCGGGACAGGATGCGACGCCCGCGGATGTAGAGGCGGTGCGTGAACGGCTCGGACTGAACGACCCGCTGGTCGAGCAGTACGCCAACTGGCTGGGCGGGGTGCTGCAGGGCGACTTCGGAGAGTCGTACTCTCGCCGAATCACGGTTGACAGACTGATTGGCGCTGCTGTTCTGCCCAGCGCGGAGCTCGCGGTCGCGGGCTACTTCTTTGCGCTGGTCATTGGCATTCCGCTGGGCATCTTCGCCGGTTTGAGACCCGGCGGTGGACCAGACTACGCCGCGACCGGTTTCACGATGTTCACACTGGGCATCCCGAACTTTGTACTGGGCATCCTCCTCCTGTGGGTTCTTGGCGTGATATTGGATGTGTTGCCGATCACGGGACGAGTTGCGATCGATGAGGATCCGCTCGAGGCGATCAAATTCCTGATCATGCCGATGATCGCCGTGGGCGCCGGATCGGCGGCGGTGCTGGCCCGCTTTGTCCGGGCCTCGATCATCGAGACGTTGAGCCAGGACTTTGTGCGAACCGCGCGAGCCAAGGGGTTGCGAGAACGAACCGTCGTGCTGCGGCACGCGATGCGTAACGCGCTGATCCCGGTGATCACCGTTGCCGCGCTGCAGATCGGCTTCCTGATTTCCGGCGCCGTGATCGTCGAGGTCGTGTTCGCGCGTCCCGGCTTCGGCGCGTTGATCATCTCCGGCGTCCAGAGCCGGGACTACCAGCTCATCCAGGGCATGCTCGTGATACTGGTGACGGTGTTCGTGGTGGTCAACACCCTGGCCGATGTGGCCTACGGACTCGTCGATCCTCGGATTCGGGTGCGCTAATGGCTGACCTCGGGCCACCGCAGCCGGTGCTCCAGCGCGAGCGATTCCGCCTGCGCATTCTGACCTGGCGGCAGCAGTCTCAGTGGTTCGACGTCAGCTATCGAGTCGCGCGTGAGCGTCGGGGACAGATCGCCATCGTCATCCTGGGGGTGTTCATCGTGGCGGCGATCTTCGCCGACCAGATTGCCCCGTACCACTACGAGACCCAGCTGCGAGGCTCGCGCCTCCTCGCGCCGTCCTGGTCGCACCCGTTCGGCACCGACGAGGTCAGCAGAGATCTGCTCAGCCGCATGATCTACGGCCTGCGGATCTCGCTGCTCGTCAGCCTGGGCGCGGTCGCGATCGGATTGCCGATCGGAGTCGCCATCGGCTACACCGCCGGCTACATCGGCCGCTGGGTTGACGCGATCCTGATGCGACTAGTCGACACGATGCTGGCCTTCCCCGGAATCCTGGTGGCGCTGGTGATACTCACCGTGCTGGGAACCGGCACGAGGGAAGTGGCCATCACGCTAGGAATCGGGGCAATCCCGATATTCGGCCGCCTGGCCCGGGGGCAGATGTTGCAGGAGAAGGAACGAGACTATGTGATGGCGGCGCGCACCCTGGGCTCTGGACCAGTCCGGATCATCATGCGTCACGTCGCGATCAATACGTTGCCCCCGATCATGATCCAGGCGGCGCTCGTGATGGCCTTCGCGGTGATTGCCGAGGCTTCATTGAGCTTCCTCGGTCTGGGCGCCTCTCCGCCGATCCCGACGATCGGGCTGATCCTCAATGCGGCTCGTGAATTCCTGATCATTGGCGCCTGGTGGTTCGCGCTGATGCCGATCGCGGCGCTCGCGCTGATGCTGATCGCGCTCAACTTTCTCGCAGATGCGATCCTTGAGGCGACCAGTCCCTATGTGCGCAACAAGTAGCTGAAATCTCAAGCGGGCTCGGGGCCGGGGACGCTACTTCGCCGAATCGATTCCGAGCGACTGGGCCAGGGTGGAAACCGGGGCTGCTGCCTGTTCGACGGCCGCTTCCATTGCCTGCTGCCAGAAGTGTGCGACCGGCTGCAGCTCTTCCTCGTTGAAGCGGCTCTCGCGCACGGAGAACGAGTCGGAGGGGTAGACCACGGCGTCGACCGGCGGACCGACGTCGGCCGAGCTCGCTTCGGTTGAATGGAACGAGAGCACTCCTAGTCGCAGGGCCTCCTCCAGGGAGGCCTCGTACCGCAACGCGCGGTCGAGAATGGGCTTGCCGAACCGGGTCTCGCCGATAATCAGGTACGGCGTGCCTTTTGAGACCTCGACCCAGTTGCCCTGCGGATAGACCAGGTAGAGATGAGGCGCATCGTCTTCCGGCAGTTGGCTGCCGACGATGCAGTGCAGGTCGAAATGCAGTCCCGCCTTGATTAGCCAGTCGTTGTCCTCCGTGTAGACCCGACGGATTTCTTCCGCCAGCGCATTGACGGCCTGGTATGAGCGGGAGAGGTTGCTGCCGTTCAGCCGGAGGCGCTCTTCGAAGTAGGTGATCGCTTTGTCGCGCACCGATCGCAGGCCGCTGGAGAGCACGAACATTGAGTGGCGTTCGCCCTGGTGGACGGCGATCTTCTTGGCGGTCGAGACCTCGGAGCCGCTGGTGATCCTGGTGTCGGCGATCGCGACGAGGCCATCCTGGCACTTGATGCCCACGCAGAACGTCATCTCAGCCCTGACCGATCGTCGTCTGATGTTGCGTTTGATGCTGCACGGGGGTGGCGTTGGGTTCTGCGCGGAAGATCTCGTCGTTGATCGCGCGGTCGATCTCGATCAGTCGCTGTTGGAATTCGTCGAGGAACTCGTGCAGGCCGTCATCGATCAGTTGATCGATGTCCAGGGCGCCAACATCGAGGTGGAGCAACGCGATGCCGCGTTCGGCCGCAGCGCGGCGGCGCTTGGGCGTGTCGTCGGTCGCAAGCTGACAGTGCCGCTGCAGCGCCTGCACGCAGAAGGCCAGGCTGCGAGGGAACTCCTGCGAAAAGATCAACAGCTGCGCCACATTGACGCCGTCGACCTCGTTGTTGCCCATTCGGCGGTACGCCTCGCGCGCGGAAGCGGAGCGAAGCACGGCGGTCCACTGGAAGCGGTCGAACGGTCCGCCGACCGAATCATCGCTGGGTAGGAGGATGTGATACTTCGCGTCGATGATCCGACTGGTCATGTCGGCCCGCTCGAGGTACATGCCGCAGCGGAACCACTCGCGACCCTCGTCGCGGAGCACGGTGTTGTCATAGAGCCCCAGGATCGTCTGCGTGCGGCGTTGCGTCTCGGTGCAGAACTCGTGAATGTCCCGGGCGATGTACTCCTTACGCAGCGCGAGGAACAGATAGAGGGCGTTGATCTCCTCCCAGACCTCGCGTGAAATGTGCTCGCGCAAACCGCGAGCCAGTTCCCGCGCTCGGACCAGCGTTGAGCGCAGAGACGCAGGATTGTTCATCGAGTAAATCAGAAACTCAGAGTGGGTCAGCTCGGGCGATTCGATCAGGGTGTCCCAGAAGAGTTGATTCGAGGCCGTTGTGCTGACCAGGCTGTGCCAGATCTCCTGGCCGCTTTCCAGCATGACCTCGTGCTCGACCCGAGCCATCCGCGCGATGTTCTCGGCGCGCTCCAGATAGCGTCCGAGCCAATAGAGGTTTTCCGCCACGCGGCTCAACATCAGCCGGGCTCCTCGTTCAGCACCCAGGTGTCTTTACTGCCGCCTCCCTGGGAGGAGTTGACGATATACGACCCTTCGCGCAAGGCGACCCGCGTCAGGCCGCCCGGAATCACCCAGGTGTCTTGCCCCGAGAGGACGAATGGGCGCAGGTCCGCGCGACGGGGTTTCAACTGGTCGCCGTCGAAGGTCGGAATCGTGCTGAACTGGAGCAACGGCTGAGCGATCCAGTTGCGCGGCTCTTGCTTGACCTGGGCGAGTGTGTCCTCGAGCTCGGCGGTCGACGCTTGCTCGCCGATCAGCACGCCGTAGCCGCCGGATTCGTTGGCGGGTTTGATCACCAGTTCACGGGCGTGGGCGCAAATGTGGTCGAGTTCCGACGGAACCAGGGGCGAGAACGTCTCGACGTTGGGCAGGATGGGATCTTCGTCCAGGTAGTAGCGGATGATGTCGGGCACCCAGCGATAGACGACCTTATCGTCGGCGACGCCTGCCCCGGGGGCATTGACCAACGTCACATACCCGTTGAGATAGGAACGCATCAGGCCGGGCACGCCCAGCATGGAATCGGGACGGTACACGGTCGGATCGAGGAAGTCATCGTCGATCCTTCGGTAGACGACATCGATCCGCTCAAGACCGCTGGTCGAGCGGAGATAGACGTAGTCATCGTCGCCGACGGTCAGGTCGGAGCCTTCGACCAGCGGAATCCCCATCTGGTTGCTGAGGAATGAGTGCTCGAAATAGGCCGAGTTGTAGATCCCGGGCGTCAGCAGTACGGCTCGAGGCGGGTCGCCTCCGTCACCGGGCCGCACCGACAGCAACATGGCCAGCAGCTGATTGGGATAGTCCGCGACCGCTCGTACGCCCCAGCGAGGGAACAGATCGGGGACCACTCTCAGCATCACCATGCGGTTTTCGAGCACGTAGGAGACGCCGGACGGAGTTCTGAGATTGTCCTCCAGGACCACGATGCCCTGCTGCTCGTCTCGAACCAGGTCGCACCCGGCGATGTGCGCGTAGATGCCCAGGGGCGGCCGAAACCCTGACATTTCGGGCCGGAATCCGGGGGAACTCAGGACGATTTCTTCAGGCACCACGCCTTCCTTGATGATGCGCTGATCGCCGTACACGTCCAGCAGGAACTGGTTGAGGGCTTGCAGCCGCTGCTTGAGTCCGGCCTCGACGCGAGCCCACTCCTGCGCTCCGACGATCCGCGGGATCAGGGAAAACGGGAAGATTCGCTCGGTGCCCTCTTCCTCGGAATAGACGTTGAAGGTGATGCCGGCGCTGAGCAGGGCCAGGTCGGCGCGCTCTTCGCGCTGCAGGTGGTCGTCGAGCGTCCAGCGCTGCAGAATCTCGCCGAGTTCTCGATAGTCGTCGCGGAAGGCGCCTGACTCGTCGAACATCTCGTCGTCCGACGAACCACCACCGGGATACTCGTGCAGAAAAACGTTCGTCATGGACCAACCTTCGTGGCGAAAGGGTAGCTCAGGGGATGGTTTACACGGTTGCTACTCAGGAGCTGCCTTCGACCTGCACAGTCACAATGTCGACCCCGTGGAACTTCTGGTGCCGCACGGCGGATGCGTGGTACCAGAGCAGGCGTAGTGAGAGGTCGTCGGCTGTGGGAACTGGCGCTTCATCAGTCAAGTAGGCAAGTTGATCCTCGATGTTCTCCTGGCGCGTCGTGGCGACGAATTCCAGTTCAACCATCCCGGTCTGGGGCCGGGCGACGATGACCAAGCGCGGCCGTTAGGCGTCTTCGCCGGCTGCATCCTCCTGTCTCAACAGGGTGGCCAGCGTCTCTTCGCCGGCCGAGCGCAAACGGAGCGTGGAGGCATCGTCCCAGCCCAGCCTGATCGCCAGCGCGGCGAGAAAGTTGTCAATCGCCGGAAGCGAGGCCATGTCCAGCGCCACCTCAAGACGCGAGCGTCGTGAACCCATCACTTCCAGCATCAGCGTCATGACGATCGCAACGATGGCGCCGATTGTCACGCCGTTGCCGATCAAGGCGCCGATCTCCTCGCCGAAGAGATCGCTCATGAGCGGGTGGCCATGCAAGCCGAGGCCCAGAGCGCTGGCGAGCGCGACCACCAGCACTCGCCGGGGGTCGAGTCCGTCGCGCAAGATTGTTTGCCAGCCGCTGACGAACAGCATCCCCATCGCAAGCATCAGGAACGCGCCGACCACCGGCCCCGGGATCGTTAGCAGGATCGCGGCAAACTTCGAGAAGAACGCCAGGAACAGGATCACAACCGCCACGCCGATCCCGACCCGTCGGGCGGCGACGCCGGTGAGATTGATCAGCGAGAGACTATAGGAGGAATTGGCCATCGGCGGCAGCGTGCTCGAGAGACCAGCCATCAGCATTCCGATGCCGTTGACGCTGACGATGCCCTGGATCCGGCGGAAGTCGATTGCCCGGGGCCGTCGCCGAGAATTCTGTTGGATCTCAATCCCGTCGCTTATCGTTTTCAGACCCAGTACGAGGGTGAGAATCGCGAACGACGGTAAGAGCGCCCAGAATTCGACATCAGGACTGAGTTCAAAGCCGAGATCGGGCAGGTCGGGAACGCCGAACCAAGCGGCGTTGGCAATTCGATCGCCGTCGAGCACGCCGAATGCGGCCGCAACCGCGCAGCCGATCGCCAGGCTGATGAACGGCGCGATCAATCGCCAGCGACCCGTTGCCCGGAGGGTCACGATGACTGAAGCGAGTAAGGTTGTGACAGCGATGGCTGGTCCGGCGCCGACCGACGCGCCATCGGGCAGATCCTGGACGCTATCGAAGGCAATCGGCAGGACGCTGACCGCGATCAGCATCGTGACCGTCCCGGATACGACCGGCGTGATGATGCGGCGCAGGATTGGCAACCACCAGGCAAGCGCGATTTGGACCAGGCTGCAGATCACCAGCAGGCTGGCGAAGATCTCCGGACCGCCAGCCGAAACGGCCGAGACCGTAATCGCGATGAACATCGCGGCTGGCCAGGTGAGCACAATGTGGCCGGCGCCGAATCGGTGGAACTGAAACGCCTGCAGCGCTGTAACCGCGGCGCAGATCAGCATGGCGGCGAAGACACCCCAGGTGAGCCAGGTGTCGTCAAGCCCGGAGGCGCGAAACGCGATGACTACATTCAGCACCGTCGGCGCGAGAACCAGTACGGCACCCTGAAATCCAACCGTCAGGGCGACGGTCGGAGGACAGGCCTCCTCGGGCTCGTATTGGATCGGCTGGTCGGCGTTACGGGCAGTCATCTGATGAAGAGCGTACGGCTAGGCGGCCGTCTCAAGGTGAGTACGAGAGGCAACTGTCTACGCTTGTGGCTGACGGACCTCGCCCACAGCCTCCGGACAAGGGATTGGCCACGACATGGACCCTGCAGACAGCTCGCTCTTCAACCTCGAAGGAAAATCGGCGCTGATTGTCGGGGGTGGTGAGGGCATCAGCCTGAGCACAGCGCGACTGCTGGCCCAGGAAGGCTGCGGCATCGCGGTGGCCGATATCGACGCCGGGCGAGCGATTCACGTGGCCGCCGAGGTCGATCTGCTCGGCCAGCCGTCGGTGTCATTCGCCGCTGACATGCTGGACGACGTGCAGGTCGCAACCGTCTTCGAACGCGCCGAACAGGAACTCGGAGGGATCGACCTGCTGATTACGATCATCGGCCAGGGGTCCTTCAATCCGATCACCGACATGACGACGGCGCAGTGGGACCGCGATCACCGGATGAACCTGCGCTACTTCTTCCTCAACGCTCAACTGGTCGCCCGATCGATGATCGCGCGGAGCGCGCCGGGCAGCATCGTCTGCATCTCATCGGTCGAAGGGATGCAGTCGGCGCCCAATCACGCGTCGTACGGCGCCGCCAAGGCGGGCCTGATCAACCTCGTACGCAGCATGGCCGTCGAGCTGGCCCCGCACCATATTCGCGTCAACTCGGTCGCGCCGGGCAGCATCGCGACGCCGCGTATTCCGGCTTCGCCCGAGCGTGTGAAGCGAACCGCGGAAGGACTGATCCCGTTCAAGCGCCTGGGTACGACGGATGAGGTCGCCAAGGCAGTGCTCTTCCTGCTCTCCGACATGGCCAGCTACGTCACCGGACACACATTGCTGGTCGACGGCGGTTGGATGTCCGCCAATACGATTGGGGTGCCGCCGATTCCAGAGGGAGGCGTGTTGGACGCGCGAAAGCGGCCGTCCTGGTCGGGTCTCGGTCGGGAGGGTGAGATGAAGGGCCAGATGAAGACCGGTTAGCGGGCTAGTGCGAGGGAGAGCCGAGGTAGCTGGAGCGGAACTTAACGCCCCAGTGGCCATCCTGGTTTGTCACGATCCAGAGCGTGTCGAACTTGTGATACACCGTGCCGTCGGCGCGGCAGCGATGATTGACGAGCGCGCAATGCGCCTTGTCAGGTCCCTGCTGCACGACTTCCATCGACACCGTGTCGGTGTGATCCCAGCCCTCAGCCTCAAGTCGTGATTGTCCGCGCCGGCTGATCTCCGCGAACTCCTCGGGCGTCTCAATCGTCGTGAAGACGCCGCTCCAGAGCCGAACGTGCGGATAGTTCAGCGCAGCCGCCAACCGTTCGTGGTCCTGAGCGTTGAACGCATCCTGGAACGCGTCCACCGCCGCCCTGGCGTGTTCAGTGATGTCGGACATCTGGGCCTCCCCCGGGGAACACTGGCGCGTGGTCGATGCGCCGCATACCAACAGTAGTCTGCGAATGAACCGACGCGATTCAACAAGGAGACAGTCCGATGGCTATTCCCGCACTCGACATCGAGGCGCATTTGGACGCCGAGCATCTGGCAGTGCTCGAGGCTATGCCGCTGCGCCTGGATTTGTCCGACATCCCAGCCACACGCGCCAGCCTGGCCGAGCTCGGCGCGGCGCTGCTGGGCGCCCCGATGCCCGACGGGGTCACCGTCGAGGATCACATGGCCCCGGGACCGGAGGGCGCGCCGGACGTGATGGTTCGCACCTATCGTCCTGCCTCGCTGCCCGCCAATGCGCCCGCGTTGTACTGGATCCATGGCGGCGGCATGGTGCTCGGCGATGTGGCGATGAACGACCCGTATTGCGCGGGCATTGCCGACGAACTGAATGTCCTGGTCGCCTCCGTCGAGTACCGGCTGGCGCCCGAGCATCCATTTCCAGCTCCGATCGAGGACTGCTATGCCGGATTGCGCTGGTTCGCCTCGGCCGCTGACGAGCTCGGCGTTGATCGCAGTCGCATCGCGATTGGCGGCGGCAGCGCCGGTGGTGGGCTGGCGGCCGGTCTGGCGCTCGTGGCGCGCGACCGTGGCGAGGTCGAAGTGTGCTTCCAGCTCCTGGTCTTTCCAATGTTGGACGACCGCAACGCGACACGCAGCAGTCACGCGATCGCAGATGCGCGTGTCTGGAACCGAGCCGCGAACCTCGCCGGGTGGAACGCGTACCTCGAGGGCAATGCCGGCGGCGATGATGTTTCTCCGTATGCCGCGCCGTCGCGAGCGACTGATCTGACCGGACTGCCGCCCGCCTACATCAACGTCGGGACACTCGATCTCTTCCTCGACGAGGACATCGCGTATGCCCAGGCCCTGCTCGCTGCCAATGTGCCGACTGAGCTGCGCGTCTATCCGGGCGCATTTCATGGCTCAAATGCCATGGTTCCGGACGCAGAGATTTCCCGGCGCTGGAACAGTGACGAACGCTCGGCGCTCGACCGCGCGCTCAACGGACCCCGCTGACCGCGCGCTGCGAGTCGCGTCATCGACAACAACACACGGAGACGGCACCCATGGAATGTGGAACGTTCCTGTTGCTTCAATCCCCGGGCGGACAAGATCACGCCGAGGTGTTCGCGCGGGCCACGGAGATGACCCAGGCTGCGGACCGGCTCGGGTTCGACAGCGTCTGGTGTGCCGAGCATCACTTTTCGACCTACGGCTACCTGTCGCGTCCGCTGATGTTCTCGCAGCACCTGGCCGCCCAGACTGAGCGGATCCGCGTGGGCTCCGCCGTAGTCGTGTTGCCGCTGCATCATCCGCTGGTCGTCGCCGAGGAGATCGCCACCGCCGATCTGCTCAGCGGCGGGCGGCTCGATGTCGGTCTGGGTCGCGGCTACCAGAAGTACGAGTTCGAACGGCTCGGTCACACACTCGACGAGAGTCGCGAACGCTTCGACGAGTCGGTCGACATCCTGCTCAAGGCATTCGAGGGCAAGCCCTTCTCGCATGAGGGCAAGCACTACTGCTTCGACGAGACCAGCATCTTCCCGATGCCGGTGCAACGGCCGCACCCGCCGTTCTGGATGGTCGGTCAGAGTCCTGAATCGATCGTGGCCACGGCGAAACGGGGATTCAATCTGATCTCCGGCGGCTTCGGCATTCCAATCGAGCGGTTGGCAGAGTTCCGCCAGACGTTCGACCGGGCGATCCCGGACCAGGCCCAACGAGACTCAATCAGAGTCAGTACACAGCGCCCGGTCTACGTGACGCATGACGAATCCGAGTTGCCCGAGATTGTCGAGCAGGCCCGCTGGAACATGCGCGTGACCCTGAGTCTGCGACAGGGTCTGGCGCGGGTCGAACAAGGCCGAGCCGTGGCGATTCCCTTCGACGAAGAACCGAGCGTCGAAGACCTGCTGGACCGCTACTTCGTGGTCGGCACGCCGGACACCTGCATCGAGAAGATCAAGCAGCTGCGCGAGGTCATGGGCATCGACCATTTCAACGCCAACTTCTGGTTCGGCGATCTCTCGCAGAGGCAGATTTTGAAGTCCATGAATCTGTTCGCCGAAGAAATCCTGCCGCTGATGAAATCCGGCGAGATCTAAGCGCCGCCGGTAACATCGATCGTGACGCCGGTGACGAAGTCGGCGTGGGACGAGGCGAGGAAGCAGACCACATTGGCCTGGTCGATAGGTTCGGCGATCCGGCGCAGCGGGGTCCCAGCGAGCACCTGTTGGCGCTGCTCATCGGAGCGGTTCTGCCAATGTCGGCGGATGCGGTTGGTCAAGGTGGCCGATGGAGCAATCGCGTTGACGTTGATCCCGGACGGCCCGAGCTCCAGCGCCAGCTTGGTCGTCATGGCGATGATCCCGCCCTTGGCCGCCGAGTAGGCGCTGGAACTGGTGGCGCTCTTGCCGCGCCCGGCGATCGACGCGAAATTGACGATCTTGCCGCTGCCCTGTCGCTTCATGTGCGGAACCACCGCGTTGCAGAAGAGGAATGTGCCGCTGAGGTTGAAGTCGAGCACCCGTTGCCATTCCTCCATGGTCAGCTCGTCGACCGTCGCGCCCGCGTTGGCGATGATCGTCGAGCCGCCGACGCCGTTGATCAGGATGTCGATCCGGCCGTACCGATCGACCACATCGGCGACGACCGCATGCACGTCTTCCTGATTCAACGAGTTAGCGCAGTAGGCGAGGTGCTCGCCGCCTCCGGCCTCGGCGAGCGCTGCCATGGCGCCGTCGAGCAATTCCTGGTTGATGTCGACGGCGGCGACGGTGCCGCCCTCGGCGGCGATGATCTCGGCGCTGGCGCGGCAGATCCCGTCGGCAGCGCCGGAGATCAGCGCGACCTTGCCGCGGAAACGAGCGAATGATTGATCGGGCATTGCAATTCCTCCAGTGGACATCAGACGAATGGCCTTGAGTGCTAGCGGCCCGCGAAGTCCGGTTCGCGGCGCTCGCGCAGCGCGGCGCGCGCCTCTTCGGCGTCCTCCGACGTGGCCAGTATCGGCGACGCGTTGGAGGTCAGCACGGCGGTGGTCTCCAGGGTGCTGTCCATGGCGGCGCGGATGACGCGCTTGTTGATCCAGGTGACGAGAGGCGGATTGCGCATGATCCGCGCGCACAACGCGCGGACCTCGTCTTCCAACTCGTCCGACGGCACGATTCGATTGAGTACGCCCCACTCAGCCGCAGTCGGGCCGTCGAGATGGCCGGTGAATGAGAATTCCAGCGCGCGGCCAAGCCCGGCCAGTCGGGTCAGGTGGTAAGCGCCGCCGTTTTCAATGATCTGGCCGACCTGTTGATATGCGATAAAGCGAGTCTTCTCGCTGCCGTAGCGGATGTCACATTGCAGGGCCATGTCCATGCCGAAGCCGGCCGCGACCCCATTGACCATCGCGACCGTCGGTTTGCGTACGTAGGAGATATCTCGCATCAGCTTGGTCAGGCCGTAATAGAACCGTTGCCGGGTCGCGTCGAGGCCGCCGGCCTCGTAGGGCGCGTTGCCGAGATAGTTGTCGTTCGGCTCGAAGTCGCCCAGATCGGAGCCGCGCACATCTGCACCGGCGCAGAAGCCCCGACACACGCCGGTCAAGACGATCACCTTAACGTCCGGATCATCGTCTCCGGCGCGCATGTACTCGCCGACCTTGGCCAGCGTGCCGGTCCGCTCTGCGCCGCCAACGGCGGCGTTGAGCTTCTCGGGGCGGTTGAACTTGATCCAGAGGATCCCGCTGTCCTCCTTCTCGTACAGGAGATAGGGGACGTGCTCGAGCTGCTGCATCGGATCCTCCTTCGGATGGGCTTGAACGTCTTGCGCTGGTGGACTCGCGACGAGACTAGCGCCCCGCAGAGAAGGAATGAGGAGGAGTCGGCAGAGTGTCCTGCTAGTCGAGCACCGCGACCGATGCGCCGCGGCCTTCGAGCGCTTCCCGCATGCGTCGACGTTCAACCGCCTCCACACGTTTGGGGAACCGGACGAACAGGGCCAGTGGGGCCATGCAGACGACGATCATGCCCAGGTAAAGCAATGCGTCTTCAACGGCGACCCCTTCGGCGCGCAGGAGGAAGCCAGCGGCAACCGCACCGGCGTTGCCGCCCGCTCCGACGATCCCGGCCACGGCGCCCAGCGCCTTCTTGTTGATGAACGGAACCACGCCGAAGGTCGCGCCCTCGGTCATCTGCACACAGATGCTGAACACGATCAGCATCGGAATGGCGAGGATCAGCACGTCCATCCGCGAGAAGGCGATCAGCGCAATGCCTTCGAGCAGCAGCACGCTACCCATGAACAGCGTGCGTCCGCGCAGCCCGGCACGGATGCCGAATCTGTCGGAGAGGATGCCGCCCGTCGTGCGAGCGAAGATGTTCATCAGACCGAACAGCGAGGCGATGACCCCGGCGAGGACGATGTCGAGCCCGAAGTTGTCCTGAAAGTAGAGCGCGGCCATGCCATTGATCGTGAGCTCGATCCCGAAGCAGCCGCCGTAGATGACGAAGAGCAACCAGACCCGCGGATCGCGTGCGGCCTTGCCGAACGCACCCGGCTCTGTTTGCCTGGTCACCTTGCCCTGGGCGCGCAGCGCTCTAAAGTCGCCCTCCGGCGCGTCCTGGGTGAACCTGTAGTAGACGATACCCATCAGGAAGAGGGCGACGCCGGGAATCACCATCGCAACGCGCCAGCCCAGGGCATCGTTGGCGACGAAGAACAGCACGCCGGTCATCACCAATGGCATCACGAGCTGGGTCACCCCGCCGCCGAGGTTGCCCCAGCCCGCCGTCGTCGCGTTGGCGGTGCCGACCACGTTTGGCGCGAACATCACCGACGTGTGGTACTGAGTGATCACGAACGAGGCGCCGATCACTCCGATCAGCAGGCGGAAGATGACGAAGGTCTCGAAGTTCTGGGAGAGGCCGATCAGCATGACAGGGAACGAGCCGAGGATCAGCAGTCCGGTGTAGGTCCGTCGGGGTCCAACCCGGTCCAGGATCCAACCGATAGCGATCCGAGCGAAGATCGTGATGAAGACAGATGCGATCAGCGAAGTGAAGACCTGAGACTTGGTCAGGTCCAGATCTTGACGGACCTCACCCAGAAGTGGAGCGATCCCGAACCAGCCAAAGAAACAGAGAAAGAAGGCTAACCAGGTGAGATGGAAGGTGCGCATGTGCGGCGAGGCGAAGCTCCTGAGCGTGATCGAGGTCGCCTTGCCGGCCAACTCATTCTGGTTCACGGTGCACCTCCGCCGTCGCTCACTCAATCCAACACCGACGACGCTACGGAGGACCAGTTACACGTTGATTGCGGCATGTTTCGGCGGAATGACACGGACGTTGCCGCTGCATGTCGGAGCGGCGGTGATGTCAACTGGGCGACGCGAAATGAATCCGCTGTCTGATCAATCGACGCCGACGGGCTCCACTCGTACCGCCGCGAACTTGAGCTCGGGCTGCTTCGAGCGGAGATCGATTGCCACGCCGGCGGACGTGTTGGAGGGGCCATCGTCTGACCACAATGCACCCCAGTGGAACGGAGCGAAGACCGAGCCAGCCCGGATCGTCTCACTGACCCTCGCAGTCGACTCGAACGCCCCTCGTCGAGAGATGATACGAACGCGGTCGCGATCGCCGATTCCCCACCCGATCGCGTCGGAAGCATTGATCTCCAGGAACGGCTGCCTCTCCGACTTGAGCAGCTTGGCCGATCGCCCTGTGCGCGTCATGGTGTGCCATTGATCCTTGACGCGGCCAGTGATCAGGGCAAAGGGATAGTCGTCGTTGACTGCATCCGCGGGCGGCGTCCACCGCGGCACGTGCATCTGCGCGCGGCCGTCGGGAGTATGGAAACGCCCGTCCTCGAACAACCGACGGCCCTCCTGCGGTGGCCCCGAACGAGCGGTCGAGGGATACGGCCACTGGATGCCGGCGCGGTGCTGGGCCAGCAACGGATAGGAAACTCCGGTGATATCCATGTCGCGCCCGCGCGAGAGTTCGCGGAACTCGCGGAAGATTTCTTCCAGACCGTCGTACTGGAACGCGTCGCCGAAGCCCAGGGCCTCAGCCATGCGGCAAATGATCTGCCAGTCAGGCAGCGCCTCCCCGGGAGGCGGCGAGACCTGTTCGAGCAGACAGATGCGGCGCTCGGAGTTGGTCATCGTCCCGCCGCGCTCCGACCATTGCGCAGCGGGCAGGAGGATGTCCGCGACTTGCGTCGTCTCCGTCGGCTGATACGCATCCTGTACGATCACGGTCTCCGCCTGCTCGAACGCCCTGCGAACGCGTTTCGCATTCGGCAACGAGGCGACAGGATTGGTCGCCGCGACCCAGACCACCTTGATTTCGCCCCGCTCCAGCCGCTCGACCATTTCAATCGCGGTGACGCCCGGTCGGTCGGAGATGCTTCCCGGAGGAATGCCCCAGGCCTGCTCGATCTCGGCTCGATGTGTCGGGTTGGCGACCAGCCGGTGACCCGGCAACGTCGTCGCGAGACCGCCCTGCTCGCGTCCGCCCATTGCGTTCGGTTGACCGGTGAGCGACATGGGGCCGGCGCCCGGCTTGCCGATGTTGCCGGTCGCCAGCGAGAGATTGATCAACGCGAGATTCTTGTCGACGCCCGATGTCGACTGGTTCGCGCCCATCGTCCAGAAGGTCAGCATCGGGCCGTTGTGGGCGATGATCCGGGCGGCTTCGAGAATGTCTCCGGCATCGAGGCCGGTCACCTCGACCGCCCGCTCAGCCGACCAGCCCGCCAGAGACTCCTCGACCTGCTCCCAGCCGGAAGTGTGATTGCGGAGATATGTGTGGTCGAGTCCACCCGCAAGCCGGACTTCAAACAGCAGCGATTGAAGCAGCGCGACATCCGTCCCTGGTCGGAGGGCGAGGTGGAGGTCGGCAATCTCCGTAGTCCTGGTCGCCCTCGGGTCGACCACGATCACCTTGACGCGGTCTTTGGCCGTCCGTTTCCTCGCCTTGATCCGCTCGAACAGGATCGGGTGACAGGCCTCCATGTTGGCGCCGACGATCAGGAACGTGTTCGCCTGTTCGATGTCGGCATAGCCGGCCGGCGGTGCGTCGGATCCAAACGTCATGTTGTACGCGGTCACGGCCGAGGCCATGCAGAGTCTTGAGTTGGTGTCCTGGTTGTTAGTCCCGATGTAGCCCTTGGCCAGCTTGCCGAAGAGGTAGTAGTCCTCGGTCACCAGCTGCCCAGAGCCGTACAACATGACGCTGTCAGGCCCGTATTGATCGACGGCTCGTCGGATGGCACCGGCGGCCCGCTCGATCGCCTCGTCCCATGATGTTCGGCGCGGCTCGCTCCTCTTCACGTCCCGCACCTGCGGATGCAGCAACCGGGCTTCCTCGACGAAGATGTCGGGCAGCAATGCCGCCTTGGCGCAGAGCTTGCCTTGATTGACCGGGTGATCCTCATCGCCCCGAACAGCCGAGACGACGCCGTTCCGCGTCTGCACCTTCACTCCGCAGCCGACGCCGCAGTAACAGCAGATGGACCGCTTCCATCCATCACGACGAAGCAGGGAGGGTCGAGCCATTCGATGCTCAATCCGCAAGCACCGACTCGGGTCGGTCAATCAGGGCGCCGCTGCCTCGAACGGCGCGAATCTGCTCGGCGACCGCCTCGGGTAAGTCCACGGTTGGCACTGCCGGCGCAGCTACATCTGCCAGCCGGGGATCATCGCCCAGCCGGCCGCCGGTGAAGATGTCGGCGACGTTGATGATCTGACCATCGACTCGTTTGCGACCGCCCAGCAACCCGACCTCGCCAGCCCGATGCTGCCCGCAAGCGTGGGGACAGGCCGACATCTGGATGCGCACCGGCTCAGCGTCGGGCGCGATCTCGTAGCGTTCTTCCAGTGCTGCTGCCAGCTTGCTCGCCTCGCCCTTGCTGTCGATCAGGGCAAACGCGCAGAAGTCGTTACCTGTGCAACTGACCATCGCCCGAATGAACGCCGAAGGCGTCGGCGAGTAGGTCTGCAGCGGCGGCTCCTGCAACAGCGAGTCGATCCGATCGCTCGGCACATTGGGAATCAGAATGTTCTGCTGGACCGTCAGTCGTAGTTCGGCCGTTCCATATTCCCTGGCCAGCCGACCGAACTCGATCAGCCCATCGCCTGTGATTCGGCCGACGGGGACCAGGCATCCGACGGTGCACCGGTCAGGATCTCGTTGATTGGTGAAACCGATGTGGTCTCCGCCGTGTCTCGTTGTCAACGACCCACCGGGCCGCGCAAGCGACCGGCCATACTGCGCCTCGACGGCGTCTCGGAAACGCTCCATGCCCCATTCGCGCAGCAGCCACTTGAGACGCGACTGTTTGCGCTTTTCCCGCAACCCGTGGTCGCGATAGACCTTGAGAATGCTGACGGCCAGCTCCACGGCGTCGTCGACGCCGACGAACACATCCAGCGGGCGAGCGTATTCAGGCGTCATCCCGCCGAGCGCGCCGCCGACGAGCACGTTGAAGCCGATCTCACAGTCGCGCTGGGCCGGCACGAAGGACAGGTCGTGAACCTGGGCGTGGCCGCAATCCTCTCGGCAGCCGGTGACGGAAAGATTGAACTTGCGCGGCAGATTCGAGAATCGTTTGCTGCCGATGATCGCCTGCTGCATCCGCGTCGCCAGGACGCGAGTGTCGATCACCTCGTCCTCGGTCAGGCCGGATAGCGGACAGCTGACGATGTTGCGCACGTTGTCCATGCCCGATTGCTGAGTCGTGAGCCCTGCGGCCGAGAGACGCTGCAGCACCCAGGGCGCGTCGGCGATCGTGATCCAGCGCAACTGGATGTTCATCCGCGATGTAATGTCGGCCTGGCCGCGTCCGACCGCGTTGGAGATTTCACCGATCGCAGTGATTTGCTCTGAGTTGAGCACGCCGCCCGGGATCCGCATGCGCAGCATGAAATGGCCCGGTGTGCGCTTGCGATGGAAAAGCCCGTACCACTTCAGACGCTCGAAGTCCTCCGCCGGAATCTGCGGATCGTCGCCTGCCGCGGCCAGGGCGGCGTAGCGATGCAGGTCGGCAAGGACGTCGAGGCCGTCCTTGGCCGTCTTGAGTACTTCGATCTTATTGACGACCATGGCCCCGCTCCTGTCTCAGCCACCGTATGAGCGGCCGATTGCAGGCAGGTTGCCTTCAATGAACAGCATATGAACGCTGACGCGTGTTGTAGCGAGCGTTGCAGGCAGACCGAACGCTCAGCGCAGGTTGCGCAGGCGCGGGTCGAGCGCGTCGCGCAGCCAGTCACCCATCAGGTTGCCGGTCAGCGAGATGATCAGCAGGGTCAATCCGGGCAGCCAGATTGGCCACCAGGCGACGTTCATCGTGTCGCGTCCCTCGGTGATCATCCTGCCCCAGGACGACGTTCCCGGTGGCACGCCGACGCTGAGGAAGCTGAGCGCGGCCTCGGCCAGGACCACCAGCGCGACCTCCAGCGTCATCACGATCACGATGGTGTTGAGCACGTTGGGCAAGAGGTGCTTGCGCATGATCCACCAGGGGGCGGCGCCCACCGATCGCGAGGCGGTGACAAAGTCACGCTCGCGCAACGAGAGCACATCGGCGCGCACCAATCGGGAATAGGAGGGCCAAGTC
The DNA here is from genome assembly GCA_009837565.1 of Chloroflexota bacterium. Lineage (GTDB taxonomy): Bacteria > Chloroflexota > Dehalococcoidia > Bin125 > Bin125 > Bin125. Next base: position 19,204 of record VXTH01000317.1, read on the forward strand.
CAGAACAAGAGGATGACGATCACATTGGTCAAGCTGGGACCCACGAGGCTGGCCATGAGCACTGCGAACAGGATCGCCGGCAGCGCCAGCTGCAGGTCGACCACGCGCATCAGGATCTGTCCGGTCATCCCACCGACCCAGCCGGAGACGAGCCCAATCAGCGTGCCAAACAACGCGGCGCCCGGCACAACGATGCCGACAACGATCAACGACACCCGCGCCCCGTGCAACAAGCGGCTGTAGATGTCGCGCCCGAGCTCGTCGGTGCCCAGAGGATGTGCCCAGGTGCCGCCGTCAAAGACCGGCGGCGACAGGCGCGCGCCGAGGTCGATGAACTCGGGATCGTGGGTCTGGAGCAACTCGGCGAACACTCCCGCAATGATCACGACCAGGGCGATCAGAGCCGGAATCGACAGCCCGATGTATCGCCGCCAGCGAATCCGTCGACGCCGCATCCCCGGCTGGAACTCGACCGCGTCCGCGGCTCCGGCTGCCATCAGGCCGCCCCAGTCCGAATCCGCGGGTCGATGAAGCGGTACGAGACATCCACGAAGAGATTGACCAGCGCAATCGACGCGGCCAGCACAATGATCGCCGCCTGCACCATGGGGAAGTCGTTCTTAAGGATCGAGTCAATGATCAAACGCCCGACGCCTGGCCAGGCGAAGACCATCTCGATGATCACCGTGCCGCCGATCAGTCGACCAAGCGAAAGACCGAGCATCGTCACGACCGGTAGCAGCGCATGACGCACACCGTGACGCCAGATCACGGTGCGTTCGCTGAGACCCTTGGCCCTCGCCGTGCGGACGAAATCGGTGTCCATCACCTCGATCATCCCCGAGCGAGTCAACCGCATGATCGCGACCAGCTCGAACAGACCCAACGCGATCGCGGGCAGGATCAGCGATCGAAAGCCTTCCTTGGCGCCGCCGGTCGGGAACCAGCCGAGCTGCACGGAGAAGAAGAAAATCATCATCAACCCGAGCCAGAAGCTCGGCGTGGCCTGGCCGATCACGGCGACAAACCGCGCCAACCAATCGACCGAGGATCCGCGTCTGAGCGCGGCGATGATCCCTAATGGCACCGCCAGTGCGAGCGCAAAGACCACGCCCGCCACGCCCAGCTTGACGGTGTTGAGCGCTCGATCACCGATTGCGTCCAGCGTCGACGTGCCGCCGCCGCGCCAGGAAGTTCCGAAATCGCCCTGTGCGAGGTCGAGCAGGAAGTTGCCGTACTGCACGTGGAGGGCGTCGTTGAGGCCCAACAGCTCGCGGAATCGCGCTTTATCCTCCGTTGTCGTCGTCAACGGCGGCAGCATGGTCTCTTCGGGATTGCCGACGGTGCGCGAGACGAAGAAGACGATGGTCACGACCAAGAGCGTCACGAAGACCGCCTGGACGAACCGGATGATGAGGTAGCTCCAGAACTGCATGCTCAGTCAGCCGCCCCAAAACTCGTCATTGCCGCGCTGCGCAGCAGCCTGCCCCGCAC
>VXTH01000096.1:0-20301 GCA_009837565.1 Chloroflexota bacterium
TTAGAGCGCTTCGCTTACACCGAAGAGGCCGGGGGTTCGAGTCCCTCATCGCCCATGACTTCCGACCACGGCGAACTGTGCTGCGACTGCGACAGTGACAAGGGTCTTGAAGTCAGCGCGTTTCATCCTGGCGAACACTGACCCTTTTGTAACCAGCTACCAGCAACGTCCCAAGAATCCCAACGACCGCTATCACCAGGAGGGCGATGCGCCCATTGGACGCCGTCTGCTCGTACCGATCTTCCGCAGCCGCCGAACTCTGACTGGCCTCTGCAACGAGGCCATCCACTTCCCCTTGGAGTCCGGCCAAGAGTTGCCCGTTGGCGCCAATCAGTCTGCGCTCCTTTGCCACCAGGGACGTCCGCAACTTCATGGCGTCTAGGGCGCTGTTCGCTCCAACGCCCGCGTCTGCCAACCGATTGGCCAGGGGAATCACCTCAGGATTCAGCTCCGGCCCCCCGTTCTCCGCAAGATACTCGATGCTGCGTTCCATCCTCTGGGCCGCCGTATCGAAGGTCTCTTCCACCCGTGCCGCCAGCGCCGGAATCGTCAACCTGTTGGCAAAGTCGAGCGTCCAGTAGGCTCTCGACACCGACTCCATCAACGTGGCCATGTGCCAGTAGCGAATGAACTCCTCTTCGGACAGATGGTCGGAACCCGAGGTGTTCCCGGTTCTGAATTCACTCCTGCCCGTCATCACGTAGTAGAACTGGTTGTCCAGGCTCGAAGCGATGGCTGGAAGTAGCTCATAGTTCGTGGAGAGACTGAGTTCCTGCCAGTTCCGTTCCCCTTCCAAAAGGGCCTCCAACAAGGCTGGCCGCTCATCCTCGATCCGCGACACGTTGGCCGTCAGCAAGTCGATCCGCCGACCTATGCGCTCCGTGATGTCGTCATAGCCCCGACCCTCCAGGGCAGTCAGCTGGTCGGCCAGCTCCTCGTGATTGCTGGCGATGACTGACCTGGCTTCGGCTATGCCTTCGGAAGTCATGCGGGCGTTACTGGGCACGGACGTCGTTGACACGAGGACGCCCGAGCGTCGAGTTATATCCGCCGCCGCGGCCAGAACCTCGACGTCGCCTCGGCCTCCGCTCTCATCCTCCAGTCTGTCGATGACCAGCCAGGCCGCAACCGCAGAAGCGATGACTACCGCCAGCACGCCCAGGGAGTTGACGGCCAGAGACGCCGACATGGACCGCTGCGAACTCAAGCCGAAGTAACCGGCAACGAGCAGCGTCCCAACTATCCCAGCGATGGCTATCACCAGAATGGCAATGCGCCCACTGGACGCGGCCTGCCGGTGCCTATCCTCCGCAGCCGCCGAATTCTGCTTGACCTCCGCAACGAGGCCGTCCAGTTCCCCTTGCAGCCTGGACAGGATCTCAGCGCTGGCCGCAATCAGTTGGCGCTCCCGAGCCACCATCGACGCCCTCAGCCTCATGGCGTCCAGGGCGCTGTTCTCTCCGGCGCCAGCGGCCAACAACCGATTGGAAAGGGGAATCACCTCGGGATTCAGCTCTGGCCCACCGTGCTCCGCAAGAAACGCGATGCTGTGCTTCAAACGCTGGGCGGCCGTGTCGAAACTCTCTTCATTGCCAGCAAGTCGCGTTGGGTCATCCTGGCTGCTGAGATTTGCTGCCAGCAGGCTCCGGTGCGCGCTGAATGTCCAATCCAGCAAGGTGGCTAGATGCCAGTGGCGAAGGAACTCTTCCTCGGACAGAGGGTCGAGAGTCGAAGGGGCTTCATCTCTGAATTCGCTGCTGCCCGTCATCACGTAGTAGAACTGGTTGTCGAGGCTGGAACTAATGGCCGGGAGCAGCTTCTGGTTGGTAGAAAAGAGAAGCTGCTGCCAGCTGCGTTCTCCAGTGAGGATGGCCTCCAACAAGGCGGGGCGTTCACCCTCAACCCGCGACACGTTGGCAGTAAGTAGGTCGACTTGTCGACTTACTTGCTCCACGCGACCGTCATACCCCCGCCCTTTCAGGTCCAAAAGAAGGTCAGCCAACCAGTCCTCGTTGTTGGCGATGGCGGTTCCCGCCTCGGCTATGCTTTCGGGGGTCATCCGGACGTGGGTTGCCACGGATGACGCTGCCGCCACCATGCCCGATAGCTTGCCTACCGCAGCGATGTCGGCCAGAGCCTCGGCGTCTCCGCTGCCCCGATTCTTGGCCTCCAGGTTGTCAATGACCAGCCAGCCAACCACTGCCGAGGCGATAACTATTCCCAGCGCGCCTAGCGCGCCGATCAACAAGGGAGCAGTTCTGCGGGGCTGCGCCGTCACCGCGCCTCTGCCAGATCGTCGACCAGGTGGTAATTGCCGTCATCTCCGATGACGGTCATGAACACCGCGTCCGAGCCCTGATTGTCGCCCGGGCCGTACTCGAGGGTCAGCCCATTAAGGTCGATTGTCCCGGAGTTTCGCAGGACATCGAGGAAGCAGTCGCGGCTGATGTCCCTGCCACACTTCTCGAGGCCCACGATTGCCAGTCGCCCAGCCAGATAGCCCTCCAATGAGACAAACCCCGGCGCGGCATCGGCGTCGAACGCCTTCAGCGCGGCGCGATAGGCGGCGACCGCGGGAACGCTGGTGTCGTCGGGCAGCGGCACGACCTGGGTGACGTACACGCCGGCGCCATCTGGCCCCAGCTCTTGCGCCAATGCGTTGCTGCCCACAAAGGACACCGCCATGAATATGGGGTCTATGTCCTCACGGGCTACGGCAATCGCCTTGGCAACCGGAGCATAGGCCCCGATCATGATGACCGCCTCGGGATTGGCTGCCACGATGTTGAAGACGGCGGCCTTTACCGCGTCGCTGTTGCGCTGGTAGTACCAGAAGGCAACTGGCTCGAGGCCGCGCTTGCCCAGCGCCTCAACCACTCCGTCCAGCCCGGACTGGCCGTAGGAATCGTTCTGATACATAACGGCGACGCGGGTTATCCCCAGGTCTTCAGTCAGGCGCGCCACCATCTCCTCTGCTTCCTGATGGTACGAAGCCCGCAAGTTCACCACGTTCCCCAACGCGGAGTCCCGGAGGAAACCGGCGCCGGTAAAGGGCGCAATGAATGGCACGTCTTCCGCGTTGGCCAGTGGCGAGGCCGAGCGGGAGGTGGGTGTTCCCACCTCCCCAATGAGCGCAAAAACGCGTTCCCTGTTAATCAGGTTCAGCGTATTGGCATAAGCCAGGTGCGGCTCATACTGGTCGTCCAGAGTGGTCAACTCCAGCATACGGCCGTGCACTCCGCCCTTCTGGTTCTGCTCGTGGAACGCCGCCTGTATCCCCAGCCGCATCCCCTGGCCCAGCGCCTGCGCCGGGCCGCTAAATGCCGCCGACTGCCCGAACACGATCCGGGTCTCGTACACACCCGGGACTCCCTCGTCCACCGTGGTCGGGACACTAGCCCCATGATCATCGGTGGGCGCCGGGATCTCTTCCTCGGTGTCCTGACAGGCAGTCCCTAAGACCACCACCAGCAGAGCAAGAGCAAGCATCGTAGCCACCGTCACGATGCGGAAAGACGAAGCTCTGATTCTTGTCATTCGATAATCTCCTGCAAGGACGGTCGCGCTCGCATCCTTCAGACCGCCGTAAGCATCGATAGTGCGGCGATTCGAAAGACTCATTTCAACCCGCCCCATCCTATCGGGCGTCCTGACGGCACGTCAGGCAGGGCTCCTTTCAGATTGTGACCGCACACGTGAGAGTTCGGAGTGCAGGAAGCGTAGACCCATAGCTTTCCAGACCACGAACACTCCTGTCGCTGTGCCTCCACCAGGCATTGAGCGTCGGCGCTAGCCACCTTCGTTCGTAGACACGATGACGCCGCAGGCGACGCGCTCGCCGGTGTCGGACTCCTCTTCTGCGTAGGGGTCGGGGAGCTCGTGCACGATGATGGCGGAGCCGTCGTCGTCGAAGACGGAGTGGGACTCGCCTGTGTCCAGGGTGACGCCGCCGGTCAGAAAGTCAGCGCGGGCGGAACCGTCGGCGGCGGCGTAGATATTGAGGAGGTCGCCGCCGTGCCCGCCGGAATCGCCGCGCTTCCAGGACGAGTGGACGAAGCCGTGATCTTCGCCGGTCGGGTTGAAGTGGTCGCCGGCGGCGGCAAAGTTGGGCGAACACGCACCGACCTCGTGGATGATGAACGCGTGACCGCCCGGGGTCAGGCCCTCGATATCGGCCATGATCAGGACCCCGTTGGCGGTCTGCCGGAACGTAACGGTGCCCAGAGCAGCACCGTCCGGCGACGATAATTCCGCCTCAGCTGTCAGGCCCACCGTGGGTTCAAATTCCTCGCCGCAGCGGACTAACGCCAGGATCACGATGATGATCACGAGGGGCGACGCGGCGACAGCAGCCGGCAACACCACCCTAAGCACGTGGGGCACCCCGGCGATTCAAGCGCCCGCAGGACGGAGGAGTTCGCTGCTCCCTCCGGGAGTCGGGGCTCGGCCTCGGTTGGACTACTGAGTTCATATCCGAGCTACGGAGCGCGCATGAGCGAGCGGGCCACATGATACACCCATGGCATCTGCCCCCAGCGCTCTCATGGGGCCCGGCCGGGCCTAGCCGGCGCGGGACGCCAGCAAGTCTGCCGCCTGGCTTGCGGCCCTCTCCCCACTGGAGAGGGCGCCGTTGACCGACGGGATGCCCATGTAGTCGCCCGCCAGGAACAGGTTGTCGATGCGCCCGGCCAGCTGCTCCGGGACGTTTGCCAACGCGGCGAGCATCCCGGGCGTCCCCATGCAGAGCGCCTCTTCCCAGCGGTACACGCGGTAGAACAGGCCCTCGTCGTCCTCGGGGAGGGCGGATCCTGGCGGCGCCTTCCGGCGAGCGGCGCCCAGCATCTCGCGCTTGATCTCCTCGTCGGGGAGGGGGATGAGCTCTTTCGCGCGGTCGCGGCCGATGAGCAGATCGAGAAGGGCCTTGCCGGGAGGCGCGCAGGCCGGCAGGAACACGGACCGATCCAGCAGGAGGGGAGTGTCGTCGTGCTCCGGGAAGAGGGCGCCGTGCCAGCCGGGAGGGAGCGGGGGGTGGTCGAGGCCGATCACGACCCGGCACCCGGTTGAGTAGCTCACGGTGCCGAGCGCGCGGCGGGTCGCGTCCGGCAGCTCGGGGACGAGGCCCGGGACCTTCGTCCCCGGGACCGCGCAGATGACTGCGTCCGCCTCGATCGTCTCGCCGTCCACGACGACGCCGGTCGCCCTCCCATCATCGACGACGACTCTCCTGACGGGGGTCGAGACGCGAATCGCATCGGCGCAGTGGGTGGCGAGCGCCGCGCTCAGGCAGCCGATGCCGCGCTCGGGCATGGAGACCCGGCCGTCGTTCAGCATCGTTTCGCCGATGTACGCCCGCATCAGCGCCTGCCCCGCGGGTTCCGGGTCGCCCAGGATCATGTCGAGGGGGCCCTTGAGCGTCACCTGCAGGTTCTCGGGTACGCGGAGCCGCTGCAGGTAGTCTCCGAAGCTCTCATCGTCGTCGATCTCGGCGAGGGGGCTGTCGCTGGCGAAGCTCATGTAGGGCTCCTCGCGATACATCTGCCGCATCACCCGGGAACCGGCCCGCAAGCCCGAGGGGGAGAGGAAGCCCATGGTGATGGCCGTCCGCAGGTGCCGGACCATATTCCAGACCGACTGCTCGGGCGTGGTGGTGACCCACCGGCCGTTGCGGTAGTGGCCAAACTTCATCTGGGAGGGCACGAGCGGCAGCCCCAGCTCCTCGCAGAGGCGGAAGGCGGTGTCGTAGGTGGAGGTGAAGACGAACGCGCCCATGTCGAGGGAGAACCCGTCCACCGTCTCGCCCTTGCCGCGTCCGCCGGCACGATCTCCGGCCTCGAGCAGGAGCGGTGCGATGCCCCGCTTCATCAGCGTGTAGGCGGCGCTGAGCCCGGCGAAACCGCCACCGACAATGACGACCCGTCCGTCACTCACAGGCACGGCTCCCTTCCCGCCACCCCCTAGCTATCGCATAGCCATCCTAAGCGGGGGTTCAAGCCCGATAGGCCATATTTCGCGACAGGCGATACCACCTTCGAGGTGACGGCGGCCTCGTCGCACACCCTCGCGTGGTCAGGAACGCGAGGGTGTGCCTGGGGTCCCGGATCAGGGCGACTCCGGCACGTCAGGCTGGTCGTCGTAGTAGCGCGACATGAACAGCAGCCCGTCGTGGCGGATGGCCCAGGTATGCGCGTACAGGGTCTCCGAGGACCTGACGTTGGGGAAGATGTTACTTACCCAGACCCCATCCTCGGTGGCTGACGCAAGCTCCTGGCCGAGATTCCGGTCTCCCGACGTGGGGAGAGCCTTCAAGTCCGTACCAATGAACTGCGGGGCGATGTGGGCGACCAGCAGAATGTCGTTCTCGTCCGCCAGGGTGAGGCCCCACTGACCGTCAAGACTCTCCTCGCTGCTATAGAGGGCGATCGTGGCGTCCAACCCGTTGCTCTCGTAGTAGTCAATAGCCTGCTGCACATAGGCCCTGGTGTGGCCCACAGGGTCTTCGATCCGCACGTAGTAGCCGGAGGCAAACAGCATGCCATCGCGACGCACGGCGTACCCAACCTTGGGGACTTCCTTCAGGGTGACCGGGTGGGGCCACAGATACTCCACCCAGACCCCCTCCTCGGTGGCCTCGGCCAGCGCCTTGCCCAGTTCGTAGCCGTCGGAACCGACCACGTCCTTGATGTCCGTCCCGATGAGTGCCGGGATGAGCGGGTGGACGTGATAGATGTCGCTCGCGTCGGTGGCGAAGAGATACCACTCGCCCTCGAAGCTGGCGACGCTGTTGTAGTAGTTGAGCATGGACTGCAGGCCGTCACGCTCGTATCGCTCGATGGCCGCGTGCACGTACTGAATGGTGTATTCCCTTGGATCGGCGCCCCGCCATGCCGGGGGTCCGGTCTCGGGCTCGCCGGCGTAGTAGCCGGAGGCGAAGATCAGCCCGTCGTGGCGGATGGCCCAGGTGACCTTTTGCTGCTCCTTGCGGGAGTCAGGATGGGGCCACAGGTACTCCACCCACACGCCCTCCCCGGTGGCTTGGGCAATCTCCTTGCCCAGCTCCTGCCCGTCGGAGCCGACCACATCCTTGATATCCGTGCCGATGAGGTGCGGGAAGATGGGGTGAGCCAGGTAGATGTCGTCCTCGCCGATGAGGAACAGGTAGAACTGCCCCTCTAGGCTGTCCCGGCTGTTGTAGTGGGTGATTGTGGCGTCGAGGCCGTCCGCGTCGTATTTCGCTACGGCCCGGCTCACGTACTCCTTAACGGATTCGGCAACGTCTTGCACCAGGGCTGAATGGCTGGCCGCGAACACGAGGCCGTCGTGAAGGACGGCGAGAATTCGCCGTGGCTCTTCCTGCTTGGTGTCCGGGTTTACGCCCCGAGCCGTCGCCCAGAAACCTTCCTCGGTCGCAATAGCGATCAGCTCTGCGAAGCCGGGAAATGCTGAGTCCGGGCCAACGTATTGGCCCTGTAGCGCAGGGAGAGCGTGGTGGACCAGCAAGATGTGATCGGCTGTGTCCACTATGGTGAGCGCTCGCCCGTCCCCGAGTCCGGCCTCGGATCGGTAGAACTCAACGGTCGCGTCCCGACCGTTCTCCTGGTAGTACGCAATGGCGCCTACGACAAAGGCTCGAGTCAGGTCGTCATCGGTCAGGGGAGCGGGCTCCGGGGTCGGCTCCGGTGTTGGGGTTGCCGTGGGCTCCGGGGTCTCGGTGGCCACTGGCGTCGGCTCCGGCGTTGGGGTAGCCGTGGGCTCCGGGGCTTCGGTGGCGACGGGTGTCGGCTCCGGCGTTGGAGTCGCCGTGGGCTCCGGGGCCTCGGTGGCGGTGGGCTCCGGCGCCGGGGCAGGGTCATCGCCGCCACAGGCAACCGCAAGGGCTGCAATGGAGGCCACCAGCAGCAGCAAGAACAGTGGGGTCATCCCCGCTCGCGCTCGCCGTGATCTCAGTCCTGTCCGACTTGCCTTCGATTGGCCCCTTCGCTCAGTTTGCACCGTGTAGTCCTTTAGCAAATGTACTGCTGGCACATGTGTATCATGGCCGTGCTACCCGTGTCTATTGGCGACTTTTGGGCGGGCCTTTGAAGCCAGGTACAACCTTAGATGGTTCAAAACTCCCAAAGACGAACCGAAATTCACTACGAACCGGATGAGAAGTGCCCACCATTCCGGGCCATAATTTCGGCGCTGCAAATATTCATACCCAACACCATCAGCCTGGTCATGCTTGCGTCGCTGGTAGTTCGGGCATCGGACGAATCGGATGCCTATTTGTCGTGGGTGACATTTACCGTGCTGGCCGTTACCGGAGCCGGCATGATCCTGCAGACCCTGAAACTGCGTCAGTTGGGTTCGGGCCGCCTCATTGTCGCCAACTTCAATGTCCCGTTCCTGGCGGTTTGCGCCCTGGCGCTCTCCGTAGGCGGACCCGGCTTGCTGGCGAGCCTGGTGGTGGTCTCCACGCTGGTTCAGTCCATCCTGACCCTGCGTCTCGCCTCCCTCCGCCGCATCTTCACGCAGACAGTGAGCGGGATCGTGGTGATGCTGGTGGCCGTTTCGGCCATGCCCTTCATCATCAGCCGGGCCGTCACCCCGCCAGAAGGCGAGTCGACAGTGCTCTTCCTGGTGCCGGGAATGGTCGCCCTGGCCGCCGGGGTCCTGATATCCCTGCAAGACAAGCCGGTCTGGCGCATGTGGATTCTGACGGTCACCGTGGTCGTCGGCCTCATTGTGGCCGCGCCCCTGGGCTTCTATGACGCTGACATCGTCGCGGACGCTCGCTGGGTAAGCCTGCCCCCCTTCGAGTGGCCGGGGCGGGATCTCGTCTTCAACACGGACTTCTGGGCGCTGCTCCCGGTCTTCGTATTCGTGAATCTCACTGCCTTCATGAAAGCGGTGGGAGATCTGTCGGTCATCTACCGGGCCTCCTACCGGGCTCAATCCGCCGTCGACTTCCGCACGGTGCAGGGAGGCTTGAATGTCTACGGGGCGGGCACCCTCATCTCGGGACTGCTGGGAACTCTGCCTGTGGCCGCACCCTGGTCGGCCACGGCGGTCTACATTGCCTTCACGGGCGTAGCCGCCCGGAGCGTCGGGATCTACCTGGGTATTCTGACCATAGTCGTCGCCTTCTTCTCGAAGTTCCTCGCGATCCTCGTCGCCATTCCCAGTCCGGTAGTGAGTGCGGCCTACATCATCATCTTCAGCATGCTCTTCATCGAGGGTGCGAAGACCGTCTTTACGGGGCAGGTTGACCAGAAAAAGGCGACCATCACTGGCGTTGCCATGGTCCTGGGGCTATCTGCAGGATCGCTCAGCGCCCTGTTCGAAGGAACAACAAGTCATCTCATCGGCAATACGATCGTTATCGGCGGCATCGCCGCCATACTCATGACCCTCGTTACGGAAGTATCCGGTTTTCGCGCCAAGAAATTACAGGCCGAACTGTCCCAGTCTTCCCTGGCTGCGATCGACGAGTTTCTCTCCCAGTTCGCCGAGACGCACTCCTGGACCGAGGAGGGAGGGAACCGGCTGCGCCTGGTAGGAGAAGAGGCCATCTTGAGCCTGCTCGAGGAAGAGCAGGAGGGCCCCGCCGGACAGAAGCGCAGGCTGGTGGCCACGATCCGTCCTGACCGCGGCTCGGCCGAGCTTGAAATCGTTGTCGCCTCGGACGACGCCATCCAGGGGAACATCGAGAATCGCATGGCGTATCTGGGCCAGGATCAGGCGTTGGAGGACGAACAGGAGTTGTCCGTCCGCATCCTGCGCCACTACGCCTCGTCGGTGCACCATCGCAAGTACTACGGGATCGACATTGTCAGCTGCCGCGTGGATCAGTAGCGCAGCAGGGTCTCCACCGCCCGGCGCGAAGCAGCCACAAGCTGGTCCCGGGACGCCGTCGCGCCGCTACCGGGCAGCCGTGGACTCGATGACCGCTCAGTCCTTGGACCAGTAGCCCTGGTCGGAGGGGAAGACAGTCGAAGTACGGGTGATTTGGACTTCACCATCGAGCGTGTCCGCAGCGGCCGACCAGACGGCGTAATGGGGGGCTTCCCGATGCGCGGCCAGAGCCGCTTCGTCCTCGTAGACCTCATAGAAGTAGTAGGTCAGGTCGTCGTCTGCATCCTGCAGGACGTTGAAGCGCATGCAGCCCGGCTCGTCGCGTTCCGAGCCAAGTGCGTCGACCTCTATCGCATGGAGGAACTTCTCGAGTCCCTCCGGCTTCACCGTGACCTTGACCCATATCGCGAGGTTGCTCATGCCACCCACTCCTCTCCCTCTTCTCGAGCGCTCGCCCGCAATCCTATCCAACCGCAGCCAGCAAGGGGCAGGCTGCGGGCGTTCGACAGCGGGGCCGGCGCCGCTGGCACCGGGACCTTCGTGCTCCGGACATTGACGATGGATCTCCGCCGCGCCTACGCTCACGGCGCGAAGTCTTCCCAAGCGGCGAGGCCTCGCCTCAGGAAGCACACCACAACCATCGGGAATGCATCATGCGCGCTCCAGAGCGGCGGCCTCCCACAAGCCTTCCATCCGTGCCTGCGACGGCAGGATCTGGGTCCAGTCAACACTCTGGCGCACCCGAGGGAGGCACCGGGTGAGCCATCGCGCCAAACGGTCCGGGCGTCGCTCCATCGGGGATCTGGACCCTGATGAGTTCAAGTCCGCGGTCGACGACTACACCGAGTTCTTCGATGGAAGCGCGGAACTGAGAAAGAGTCGCTATCACTCGGTCGTCGATCACTACTACAACCTGGCGACCGACTTCTACGAGTTCGGTTGGGGCCGATCATTTCACTTTGCCCCCCGGCGACGGGGCGAAAGTCTCAACGCTTCGCTGCTGAGACACGAGCACTTTCTCGGCGAGCGGCTCTCCATGAGAGCGGGCATGACGGTGCTGGACGTGGGGTGCGGAGTCGGCGGTCCGATGGGAAATCTGGCCCGCCACACCGGGGCCAGCTTCGTCGGCATCAATCTGAACGCCTACCAGATCCAGCGCGCGCAGGAACACACCAGGGACATCCAGTCGCTGTGCCGGTTCATCCATGGCGACTTCATGAACATCCCGGAGGGTGATGACCAGTTCGACGCCGCGATCAACATCGAAGCCACCGCTCACGCGCCGGACAAGACGGCCGTGTTCCGGGAGATCTTTCGAGTCCTCCGCCCAGGTGGGGAATTTGCAGGCTACGAGTGGTGCCTTACCGATTCATTCGATCCGGCCGACGCAGACCACGTGCGGATCAAGGGATCAATCATGAAGGGGAACGGACTTCCCGATATCGCGCACACCTCAGAAATCCTCGCTGCGCTACGCGCGGCAGGGTTCGAGGTGGTGGAAGCCCGCGATCTCGCGCTTGACTCAGATCCGGAGACTCCGTGGTACCGCCCGTTGCAGGGTCGCGATCTGAGCCTGCGGGGCCTTCCCCGCACTCCTGCCGGCCGAGCCCTGACGAATCTCGCGCTGAGAGTTGGGGAGAAGTTGCGGATCGTTCCCGAGGGCGCTCGCGAGATCAGCAGCGCGTTGAACGAGGGCGCCGATGCCCTTGTCGACGGCGGGGTGTCCGGTGTGTTTACCCCGATGTTCTACTACCTGGCCCGAAAGCCTCTCCGGAACGAAGACTGAGCGAGGCGGCAGGGTCGCGCTCGGGGATCAGCTGCCGCGGGTCTTGCGTCGCTCTTCATAGAGTGCGAGTGCGTGCAGCGGGAAGTACTGGCGATACAGGACGTAATCCAGGAGCGCCGTCCGGAAAAACACCCCGGCCATGTCTTGCCTGGGCCACGTTCCATCCTCCCCCTGCGCGTCCATCAGGAAGCGGGCGCCCCGCGAAATGGCGGTCCAGTTCGAATGCCCCGCCTCGAGAAGGGCAATCAACGCCCAGGCGGTCTGGATGACCTGGCTCTCCTCATGTGCGACGTAGCGCCCGGTCAGGCAGCCATCAGGGTGCTCGCCCCATCCGCCGTCTTCGCGCTGGCGATCCAGGAGCCACTGGCAGGCCGAACGTAAGGCCGGATCGTTCGGCCCCGCTCCGCCGGCAACCAGGCCTCGTATCCCGAACAACGTGCCGTAAATGAACTGAACTCCCCAGACGCCGCGCCACGATCCATCGCGTTCCTGATTGTGGCGAAGCCACACGTCTGCCTGCGACAGGGCGCGCTCCGCAGCTCCATCGATGACCTCCGGGAAGTGCTCCCTGCAAGCGGCGAGCGCTGCCATGCAGGAGGCGGTGCATTCGACGAACGAATGCTCCGTCATCGATTCGCCAAACATCTCGGCGGGGTTGAATCGTTCGAGATCGAACATGGAGCGCTGCGCCTCGTAGCTGCCGAATCCGCCATCGCGATTCTGACCACGCAGCATGAAGCGAACCGCATCGCGGAGGGCCGTCTCGCTTACGGACGTGCGATCCGCGGCGATGAGCCCGACCACGGCTTCCGCGGTACAGTCCGTCACCGGCCAGCCGTGCCATTTGCCCGCGAAACACCAGCCGCCCTGGGGGTCGTTGCGGTAGGCCTCGCGGAATCCGGGGAAGCTGTCCTCGATCTGCTGTGTGCGCAGGAAGGCGGATCCACGCCGAAGCGCGTCCGGAACTCCGCCGAGCTGGGGCGCGATGGAGAGTGCCTGGAGTGCGAATCCGGTGTCCCACGAGGCGCTTCTCGCTCCGGTCATCCGCGCCCCTCGCTCCTCGTCTTCCCAGAACCAGAGGTCCAGCTGATCGAGCGCTCGTTGGCAGTCGGGGTCGTGGGGATCGTGTAGCCAGAGGGCAAGGATGTTGAGCAGGCCGCTGACGGGAGAGATGCTGGTGTGGTCTGTCGTGTTCAGCTCCCACCTGATCTGGCCGATGAGCGCGTCCACGGACCTGGCACGCAGGCGCTTGCCGTGGAATCGCTCGATCAGCTGCGCGCCTCGGTAACCAGCTCGTAGCCACACGGTCGGTCTCGCGAAGAGGTCAGCCTCGCGCAACCGATTGCGACTCGCGGGAAAGTCGACGTTCTCGAACCCCTGGGGGAACAGCTCGTCGCGCAAGGACGCGATCGTGGGCGTGACGGGCGTCTGGAACCGACGGGCGTAGATTGCGGCCATGGCCATGTAGATCAGCCGCGTATGGCAGTACCAGTTCGAGGGATGCAAGGGAAGGCGGCGGGGCAAGCTCCACAGCTCCGGGAGAATGGGGTGGAGCCCGGTCCATTCGTAGAGATTGAGGAGCGCCAGCCAGAACTTTCCCCAGCTGGGGATGTTCTGCACCCCCTCCGCCTGCAGGAATCGCCGCGCCGGTTCGATCAGGTGGTCGTCCCGTTCGACGCCGAGCAGCCGTGTCGCGATGTAGACCAGGGTGGTCACGAATAGATGGGGCGCCGAGTGGTCGTGCAGACCCCACACCCCTTCCGGCAGACGGGACTGCTCGAAGTGACGCAGCACGCCCTGACGCCGACCGTCGTCGATCGGCCGCCCGAGGATGTGGTGCAGCAGTACCCACTGCGCCGTGAGCATGGGGCACCAGACCATCTCGCCTTCCCAGCTGCCATCCTCGGCCTGGAGGTCCAGCAGGCGCGTGGCGGCCCTCTCCAGCGCCGTCCCCGCATCAGGTGACACCGTCTCGGTCGGGGACGCATCGCCGGCCGGTCCCGACGCCGACGGCATGGAGGCCAGAAACGCGCGAGCCAGCGTTCGGGTGGGTCGCTCCGGGGCCGTGCCTCCCGCTCGTCTGCCCCTGTACAGGTGCCAGGCGCCCAGCGAGAGCCACCCCAGACGATTGCCCATTCCGCGAGCCACCTCGCGGAACCGGCGCCAGGCCGACCCGTTGAGTGACCTCGGGACGGTGGCCCTCAAGGCCCACACGATCGTTGTCGTGAACTCCCGGCTCAGGCTGCTCACGGACCTGTCTTCGCAGGCGAGGAGCCCCATGGTCTTGTCGCACGCGGCGGAACTGGAGCGCCAGCGCCTGTACATCGCCTCCCGGAGCGCAGTCGCCTCCGCCCGCTGATCGGCGAAGACCTCGTAGAGCCCCATCGCCAACACTTCGGGAACGCGCGTCGCCTCGAATCGCTCGTTGCTGAAGTCGCGAAACTCCTCACCCTCGGCCAGCGCCATGGCATCCCCGAAGCCAAGCGTGAGTCCCGTGGCCGTTAGTGGGTGATAGTGCCCGGCCGCATCGCCGATCAGCACGCGACGTGAGGTTCCGTACGTGACCCGCGGGCTTACGGCATTGGCAGAGGCGTCAAGGCGCTCCTCGGCGCTCGCTTCGATGAACGCCGACTGGAGCCCCTCCGGCATCCAGCGTGCAAACGAGTCCGCCAGTACGCCTTTCCATTCATGGGACGAGTATTCCAGCGGGATGTCGACCACTGCCCGGACACGATCTTCGCTGAGGCGGTAAATCAGGACCGGACCGGGCGCGCCGCACACGATGTGCCCGTACCCCTCCATCGGCAGGCTCACCCCCTTCAGCGTGAGCCCAACCATCCGCGAGCACATCTTCGAACGCGTGGGGAGACCCAGCGATCGCCGGACGACGGAGGACCGGCCGTCCGCGCCAACGATCCGCTCCGCGTCAACGAACTCGCTGGCACCGTTCCGCACGTACGAGAGTCGCCCGTCTTCGACCTCAGACACCCGTGTGTGCAGTCTGAAGTCGATACCGGGCTCGCTCTCTACCGCCTCGCGCAGGCGCGAGACGAGCGTCGCGTGGTCGCAGACCAGACCGTGGGTTCCGTTCGAATACGGGATCACGATCGGGTGCTCGCGGTCTTCCGGGAACACCACGAACCCCTTACCCGAGGCGCTCTGGGCATCACCATCAACCGATAGCCCGAGATCCCGCAGGATTCGCGCAGCCGGAGGATGCAGCCACTCACCCGCCAGTCGTTTGGACGCCGCGGGATTCGCTTCGAACAGCGCTACCCGATAGCCCTTTCGCGCATGGGCAATTGCGCACAAGCTGCCCACGGGTCCAGCGCCGACGATCGCTACATCGTAGGAGCCACCTCGGCTGTCGGTCACCGGAAGACGCTTCCCTCTGCGCGGCGCCTGTAACGGACCCTGCAGGGTGTTCCCGGACCCGTTACCCAGCTGCCGTAGTTGGGGGCTGGCACGTCGGTCTCCAGGCTCAGGTCGAACCGATCGAGCAGCACGGTCCAGATTGCCTGCACCTGCAGATAGGCGAAGTGCTTGCCCATGCAGCGGTGGTTGCCGCCACCGAAACCGATCAGGGCGTAGTGGTGCTGCTTGTCCTCGCGAGCAGGCGGGGCGAAGCGATCGGGGTTGAAGCGGTCCGGGTCGGCGAACAGGTGCGGCAGCCGGTGAGAAACCGCCGGCGACACCATCGCAAGGGAGCCCTCGGGCACCAGGTACTCTCCGTACCGCATCGGCTTGAGCACCTTGCGGATCAACAGGATCAGCGGCGGGTGGAGCCGCTCGCCCTCACGGACGGCGTTTTCCATGGTCACCTGTTGCTTCAGGCCCTCCAGGTCCATGCTCCCCGTCTCGCCGTAGATGGCCTGCGTCTCCTCCCGTATCCGCGTCAGGTACGACGTCGCTCCCAGGAGCTCCAGGCCGGTCCAGGTTGCCAGCACCCCGCTGGTGTGTTGCCCCGCAAACAACACCGTCAGGAGAATCCCCGTGATCTCGTCATCGTCCAGGGTGCGGCCATCACCGTAGGCGGCGTCCATGAGCGACTGCATGAAGTCCTCGGGACGGACCCCGGCCTGCCGGCGCGCCGCCATGATCCCGCTGAAGAGCTCCGCCACGTGCTTGCGTGCTCGGTCCCGGCTCCGATGCGCCGGGGTGGGGAGCCTGGGAAGAAAGAAGCCGAGCGTGTTGATGCCCTTCTGCAGATCGTGATAGGCATCGGCGAATCCCTCGTCCACCTGATCCCGGACCTCCTGTCCGAGGAGACTGCGGCTGGCGATCTTGACCGTCAGTTCGTTCATCGCGGTCGGGAGATCCAGTTCACCCTCTTCGTCGAGGGAGTCCGCGAACCGTGAGGTCTCCTCGAACATGAAACGGACGGACCGTTGCATGGCGGCGTCCTGCAGCGCCGGATAGAGAAAGCCGAGTTGTTCGGCCATCACCTCGGGGGCGACGTCGTAGGCCACACCTCGACCGAAGATCGGAACCGTGAACTGATAGACGGACTTGGCGTCCAGTTGGTCGTCGGGCGCGCTGAAGAAGGCGTCGTGCGCTTCGGGCCCAGTGAAGAGCACGAACTGGCGGGGACCCAGCCGAAATCGAAACAGGTCGCCCAATTGCCGCCAGCCCCGGCTCAGCATTGCCGCCGGGTCGCGCTGGAAGTCTCGCAGGTGGCCGATCAGCGGCGCCCCTCCGCCAAGTTCAGGAACCGCCCGATCCTCCTGTGAAGTCGCCAGACCGTTACGCGATTGAGCCACTGGAGCCTTCTTTCCGAGACATGAATCTAATAGACACGAGGTATCAATGCGTAGGGCACCCGCTGCCTGTAGCGGTCCCACAGGTCCCCATATTTGATGCGGCAGCGGCGGTCGTCGCGCGTCGATCGATGCCACAGCAGTGCTGTCAGCCACACGGGCAGGAGAAACGGGATCCAGGACGAGAACCCGGTTGTGAGTGCGAAGGCAAAGTACACGCAGATCTCGCCGGTGTAGTTCAAGTGGCGCCCCACGCCCCAGAATCCGGATACCAGGAGTCGTCCGTCCAGCGACTCGGCCGGCCGTCCCCAGATCGAAGTCTTCGCGTTCTGCTTGAACCGGTGCTTCTGTTGGTTCGCGCCGCGGAACACGCAGAATCCCACGACAAACAGCAAGCAGAGCGCCGCTCCCGCAATGGCAGGGAGCGAATCCGTTTGATGCACCAACCACCAGCCGGGCAGGCAATAGAAGAACGGCACCAGTACGTAGTCACCCCACGCCAACATCCACCCAAAACGCTCGGAGACGATGTCCCAGGTGTAGATCATTCCACCTTCAAACTGGAAGTAATTCACGACGTACAGGAACGTGAATGACTGGTAGAGGATCATCTGCAGCGTGAGCTCGCCGTACGTGTCGTATTGCACAACGGCGAACGACACATTGAAGAGCGCCAGCGCTATGAGGGAAGGTCGGTAGCTGAACAGCTTCAAGTCGACCCCAAACCAGGTCGGGTTGAGCTGACGGCCAAAGAACACTCCCCGCAAGAACCCCGGTGATCCGCTTTGCCCGCGGGCCGCGCGCCAGTACAGCCCGGCTGAGAGCGCGAAGGCGAAGACGTTCGCCACGATGAACAGTTCGGCAAAGTGCGTGTACAGCACCGACAGTGAAATCACGTCGAGGATCTCGCCAAGCACCGCCAGCAGCACGACGATCACGAAAAGCGCGAGCCCGTTGAGGGTGTAGGTGCGCGTCACTCCCTCGAGATCGGGAGCGGCGACCACCTTCCGACCCGGCAGCCACATCGAACCCAGCAGCAGGATGCCGACGAACACCAGGAAGATTGCGGCTGCTTCGATCAGGGTCAGGCCTGAGAACTCCGTCCAGGCCGACGGCAGGTCATGCACCGTTCAGACTCTTCGCCCCCTCGCCATCCAGGTGTTCCTGCCACTTGCGCACCGTCACCTGTTGGAAGGACCGCACGACTGGATTGACCTCGATCGGAGGAGCGTCCCAATTGGTCTCGTAGCCCTTTTGCTCCGCCTCAACCGCCACGCGATCCTGCGAGAGCAACGGGCCTATCATCATGCGGTTGGCGATCCGCAGGACGGTGGTCATGGCCAGGCGAGGGATGCGGACGGGAATCAGGGGAAGCTTGAGCGACCTGAAGTAGAAGAGGAAAAACGTCCGCGTCGTCCGCTCATCAATCGGCAGCACAAAGAGCCAGTGCTTGATTTCGTCATCGGTGTTCGACCGTTGGTAGGGATATTCGTAGCAGAGCTCCATGTGGTTGGTATTCAATCGCGCATGGTCGACGAACAATCCGGAGATGCGCCCTCGGCCGACGCGCGTCTCATAGGCGAGGTGCACGTTGTCACCAACGGTCTCATGGCGCGTGAGCGTAGCGCCGTCGAACGGTCGGTAGCGACGGTGCAGATAGGCGTGTGAGAAGTCGCTCACGTTGTCGATGATGATCGAGTGATGGGCCTGGAGGTCGAAGACCAGCGGTACGCAGGCCCACCGCGAGGACCCTTCGAGCTCGGGGATTTCCGGGATCTGACGCTCCCCGGCGAGTGCCGGGTCTCCCGGGAAGATCCAGATCAGCCCGTAGCGGACCTGGACGGGATACGTCCGCACCGACAGGTTCGGCACCTCTTGCCGCCCAAACAAGTCGGGGATTTCCGAGACTCGCCCGTCCTCGTCGTACTCCCAGCCGTGGTAGCCACAGACGAGCCGGCAGCCGTCAACCTGGCCGAGGGAGAGCTTGATCTGGCGGTGCAGGCAACGATTCTCGATCGCGTGAAATGAGCCGTCCTCGGACCGGTAGAGCGCGATGGACTGCTTCCAGAACACGACCTCGGTCACCGTGCCCGGTTTCACCCGCCGCACTTCCTCGACGGCGTACCAGTAGTCCGGGTTCATGCCCACGGCGCGCGCCCGCTGACGCAGGTTGCGGGCATCCTCGAGAGCTGGAGGCCCGGCCGGCGCGGCGTCCACGTCGACACTCATGTCACGCAGCCCCCCGCGTTGCACCGGCCGCCCGCCCCGGCATCGTCACTCTCCTGCCGTCGCAGGCAGTTCCGGGCGCTTCGCACGCGGATTCGTGATCGCGTTGCGCTGATGGTAGTGAAACGCGTAGGCATCCTGAATCGCGGCGCGGATGGTCGTCGGCTGGAAGCCAAGTTCCTCCCTCGCCTTGGTGGTGTCGGCGTGGCGGCGCTGCTGGAGCAGGCGGATCGCGCCGGGCGTGAAGCGCTGGGGGTAGCTCGGATGCAGCCGGCTCAGGGCATAGCTCGCCACTTCCGAGAAGGCGAGCATCAGGCGGAGGGGTACCTGCCGGCGCGGTCGCTGAATGCCTGAAACCTCCTGAAACAGGTCCAGAAGGTCGGAGATGGTCTTGAACTCGGTGCTGAAGATGTACTTTTCTCCCGAACGCCCCCGCTCCATGCACAGCAGATGCCCCTGCACGATGTCTTGTGCCGCCACGAACTCGAATCCCCCATCGACGTAGGCGAAGAGCTTGCGGTTGGCGAAGTCGCACAACGTTCGCCCCACTCGCGAGGGCAAGAAGTCGTTGCCCCCGACCACCGCGCAGCACGTGGCCACCACGACATCCTGACCGGTCGCCGCCGCATGCCAGCACTCGCTCTCGACCATCGCCTTGCTGCGCTCGTAGGGCATCGTGCGTTCCATCGGATAGAAGGGCATGGACTCCCTGGTCGGAGTAGACGGGTCGTCCAGGTCGTAGCCAACGGCGCTAAAGGACCCTGTCACCACGACCCGCCCGGCCTCCACCTCCCGCGCCGCCCGGAGCACGTTGCGGGTGCCGAGAACGTTGCTTTCGAAGATATCCCGCCGATGGGCGTCGTTCCCGTCGATTGTTGAGACGAGGGCCGCGACGTGATAGACGCCACGGCAACCCGCGAGGGCTTCCCTGGTGGCGTCCAGGTCTCGAATGTCGCCGTAGACCCGCTCAACATCGAGCCCCTCCAGGGCTTCGTTGTTGTCCTCCGCTCTCAGCAGCACCCGCACTGGCACGCCGTCATCGAGCAACCTGCGGACCAGATTGGCACCCACATGCCCTGCCGCGCCCGTAAGGAACACGGGCGGCGTCGATGTGTCTGAGACGTTGGAGGATGGCTGTGAGCCCATGCGATTCCCATTGCATCGCGTCCAGGACGGCGACACTTGGGGCTGAAGGCTAAGTCAGCGGCCGTCAGACACGCAAGATTGGCCATGTGAGCACGCCGACCCGCGAAGCGCCCCATCGCCGGGTCGTGGCGAGAGGCTGTCAGGCGATGTCCGTCCGCTACCGGAATACGATCGATACGCGGCCAGCAGCCCCCTCGAGCGCCGACCCGGGGCTGTCGCCGAACCACACGAACTCCCCGCAGCACACCGACTGGGCCAAGGGGACTGGCGCTGTGGTGACCACTTGATGAGGCAATCACGCATCTGACCGCGGAGACGGATCCGGTGCGAGAGCCGGAGGCTCTGCTCTCCACCTGCGTCGTGGGCGGGGTGCGCGGGGTGCGAACGTCTGGTGCGCCTGCACGTACTGTACTGCGAACTCTCCGCTGGGCGGTGACGCTGCACGCTGAGTCCTCCGGAGGTGATAACGTGCCGCCGGGTGAGATCGGTGGCGACCCCGTGGCGGGCCCACAAGAAGGACTCGAGAATTGCTCACGATCGACTGTCAGGTTC
>VXTH01000278.1:0-10795 GCA_009837565.1 Chloroflexota bacterium
TGCTCCAAAGCCTGCTTCGTCCGTCCTTCGACGGTTCCGAGCCGGAGCGGGCCGGATAGCGCTCAATGAGTAGATCGAGAGCCGCCTGAGATTCGGTGCCAGGAACTGTGAACGAGTCGGTCAGCGAACCGCCCCATGACCGCACGGCCATTGCGGCGAGAATGATCGTCACGATCCAGAGGAAGATCACCCGCCACGGGTGCTCCGCAACAAAGACCGACCACCGTTCCATGCGTGCGCCACCCTGCCCGCTAGGCTCGCCGCCAGCAAGCGTATATCGGAACCCGGCTACGGGGTGCCCGGATTCCTACGAGAGCAGGGAATCGATTGATGCGGGACCGGCCCCCATCAGGATGAGCGCGATACAGGCGAAGACCAGGAGCACGTCCAACTCGTAGCCCTGCTTGTCCGACGAGCCCTGGAACGGCAGTCCCTCTTTGAACTTGTTCACGTACGTCGCGACGATCATGTTGATCGCCAGCGGGATCGCAATCCAGGGAACGAGGAGTCCGGCCAAGAGCAGGACGCCCCCGCCGAGCTCAATCGTCGCTACCCCCGGGCCTGCCAGCTTCGGGAACGGGACGCCGAGCGACTCGAGCCAGCCGGAGAACCCGCCGATGCCGCGCCGGAACTTGCCCAGGCCAGCGTCGATGAAGATGATTCCCAGGGCGATTCGCAGTGGAACGGAGGCCCACTCCAATACCTCGCCACCGAAGGGGGCGGTCAACCAGTCGCCAACGTCCATGTGTCACCCCCGCCAAATCGTCTGAGCGCCAGCCTGAATTAAGCTGGATTCTAATTGAGTGGAGTCCGAACTGAGTGACTAGACGGAGGGGCGCAGCGATGGGTAAGTTCGCCGATGCAATCCGCTACCGACGCAAGAGCCGCCAACGGCGGCTGGGATTCGGCGCGGCCGCCGATCAACCTAAGGCATCGATGCTGGTCGGCGCCATTGGCGTCGTCGAGGGCGCCGACTTCTGCCTGGCTTTGAGCGACGATGACATCGCGGCGGCAGAGTCGGCGAATGTCGATCTGTGGGGCACACGCCTGGAGGCGCTGACCGCGGAGAATGTGGCCGGCGCCAAAGAGCGCGGCGCTGCCTTCGTGTCGTTTGAACTCGACGGCGCCCGAGCCGACGGGTTGCTCGACGAGGACGTGGATTATGTCGTGAGGCTGGACGATCTGCGTATCGAAGAGGCAGACGCCCGAGCACTGGGCAGCCTGCGGCCGGCGGAGATCGCCGTCGAGGTCGAGTTTCCCGTCGGCCTCGGCACCATCCTCAATCTGCGTCGGCTGGCGATGCTCGTCTCCGCGCCTATGGGCGTGAAATGTCCCACCGACATCTCAGCCGGCGACATTGAAGCCTTGCGTGACTCGGGCGTCGCGGTACTCGTGCTGGGTCCAGACGTCTCGGCCGACGACATAGCCGCTGTCAGACAGCGCGTGGCCGACCTGCCGGAGCGAAAGCCGAAGCGGGATGAGGGTGCTCAACCGTTGATTCCGACCATGAGGGCTGGTGCGGATGGTGGGTCCGACGAGGACTGAGCGCTTGATCAGCGCCAGTCAGTCCCGGAACACGCTGCGGTTCGTGGGTTCCAGCGAACTGCGCGAGTTCCCGGTCGCCATCCGCAGGAAGTAGATCATCCCGCCGGCAAAGGCGATGCCGATCAGAATCACGATGGTCCACAGGACGAGCGCCTGGCTGGATTTGGCAGCTGCGGGCGCTTCTAGAGCGTCACCTTCTATCGGGACCAGCGAGTGGTCAACTGTGAAGTCGTAGGACGAGCTGATCTGCAGGTGCTCGCCGTCGCCGGCCAGCAGCACTCGATAGTCAACGTTCAGGGTTCCGTCGCCCTCCGCGTGAATGGGGACGATCAGGGTGCGCTGACTATAGGTGGAGATTTCCACGTGCCCGTGGTCCACGCGGTAGCCGTCGCCGTCGGTGACCTCAACGTGGTGTGCGCCCTTGATTTGCGCCAGGGGCCGGTCGAACGTCAACAGCACTTGGTGCGGCGCTTCGGCAACCGTGGCGCCGCGCTCCGGTTCTTCCTGAATCAGATACTCACTCGCGCCGGTCGGACTTGCCATCGCCAACGCTACCAGGAGGGCGATTGCTCCAATCATGGCCAGCATGGCGCCTAGGAAGCGGGTGCGAGTGCTCATCGTATGTCTCCGACACTGATCCTACGAATGGATCGCGTTGGCGACAAGTTGTGTGGCATGTCAGCCTTCCAGATGGCTGGTTCGTCGCGGCACGCGGTCAGAGATGCCGGTGAGTATCTCGTAGGGAATGGTGTCCAGCCGGCCGGCGATGTCCCAGGCGCTGATCGACTGCGACCGGTCGGCGCCAAGGACGGTGACAACGTCGCCAACAGTGGCGTTGGGAATCTCGGTGAGATCGATCATCGTCGTATCCATGCAGATGGCGCCGCGAATCGGCGCCCGTTGTCCACGGACGAGCATGTCGCCCCACGGTGACAGGCGCCGCGCCAGGCCGTCGGCATACCCCACCCCGGTGATTCCAATGCGCGAATCTCGCTCAGCCGTCCACAGTCCGCCGTAGGAAACGGACTCGCCCCGCGCGACCTGCCGAATCGCGAGCAGTCTCGTTCGCCAGGACAGCACTGGCTGCAACAGCGCGGCAGTCGGATCCTTCAACTCTGGCGTGGGGTCGACGCCATACAGGGAGATGCCGGCTCGGACGAAATCGAGCGAAGCCTGGGGAAGGTTGAAGACCGCCGCCGAGGCCGCGGCATGACGAAGCGGCGCGCCAATCTGGTCGGCGGTCTCCTGGAAGCGTTGCAGTGCATCGAGCGAGGGTTGACGTTGCGAGTTGCCGGCGTCGGCGAAGTGGGTAAAGACGCCTTCCAACTCAAGTACGTCAACAGAGCGGGCCACGTGAGCCAGCTCGATCGCCTGCGCCGGTTGTAATCCATAGCGCTGCATCCCCGTGTCGATGTTGATGTGCACGCGAATCGCTCGTGCTGCGCGTTGGCTCGCCTCGGCCAGTCGTCGGACTGTGGTTGCTGAATCCACCACCACACCGATGTCAAGCGCGGCGATGGGATCGGGGTCTTCGGCGAGGACCGGGCCGAGACAGAGAATTGGCGCATCGATGCCCGCCTCACGGAGCTCAACGGCTTCTCGAATCGTGAACACGCAGATCCTGGCCGCTCCTGCCTCGAGCGCTGCCCTCGCAATTGTGATCGCTCCGTGCCCGTACGCGTCGGCCTTGACCACGGCCGCGACGCCCGCCGGACTCGCCTGACGGCGCAGCAGGTCGACATTGTGACGTAGGGCGGCAAGATTGATTTCGGCCCAACTCGTTGCCGATGTTGCGCGGATCGATCTGTCCGAAACTTGAGCCATGGGGGTACAGTGTGGGCAGGCGTTGGCGGGGTGGATTCCGGGATCGTTGTGATAGTACCCGTATCGGCTGTGTTGGCCCGTGCCGTAAGATTCCGGCTCTTTGTCCTCATCACGCTGACAGCCGCCGCCGCGCTGGTCGTGGTTGCCTGCTCGAGTGAGCCGGAAGAGCCGGTGCAACAGGAGCAAGCGGCAGAACCTGCGGAGGAAGAGCCGGCCCGCCCGGTACCAGCGGTAGAAGCGGTGGAGCAGCAGGAAGCACAACCAGACGAGCCGGCGCGGCCGCCCGCCAATCCGGTCAGCCTGTTGGTCGCCGAATCAGCGGCGCTGGAGCGAAAAGGCTATTGGGAACAGGCGTTGGCTGTTCGTGACACGGCGATCGCAGCCGGTGGTTCGCTGGATCCCCAAGCGCTGACATCACTCACGTTGGACCGGGTTCGGCTGCTGCTCCGCCTCGATCGACCCTCGGATGCGCAAACGGCGCTGTCGGAGATATCCGGATTCCAGACGCCGGACCAATCCCGCCGTCATGACCTCCTGCGGGCACGGGCCGCACTGGCGCTGGCGCAGACCGACGTCGCGGTCGAAGCCATGACTGACTATGTCAACACGGATAGTCCGGCATGGGCGCTGATTTCGCTTGAGATCGCCAGGGAACTGCAGCGAGTTGGACGCGGACCGGAAGCGGTGGAGTGGGCCGAGCGGGCGTTGGGAGGCATGCTGCCATTCCAGGACCGTTTGCGAGCAATTCACATCGCCGCCACCGAGCTCGACATCGCCGGAGAGAGCGATCGGGCACTCGCCCGTTATGACGAATTGTTACGACAATCTCCATGGCGAGCGGATCAGGCAGCTGCTCTGAGCCGGACAGCCGTGTTGCAGCGCGACGCCGGCAATGTCGAGGCAGCGCAAGCGGCCTGGCGGACGTTGGTCGAGGACTATCTCGATTTCGGCGAGAGTTCCGAGGCGCTGGCGTTGCTGTTGGATTCCGGGGTCGAAGTCGGACAACTGACGATTGGCCTGATCCGATTCAACGAGGAGCGCTGGGTTGAGGCCCGACACGCGATGCTCAACGTGCTCGGTAGCTCGGGAGAACTCGCCGAGCAGGTTGCCGGCGAGTTCTACGTCGCGGCGATTCACGAGGCCAACGGAGATCAGGGCAGCGCGTCGCTGGGTTATGTCGCGGTGATCGGAAGAGATCCTACGGATCCGTTGGCCGCAGAATCGGCGATGCGGTTGGCCGAGTTTGCCATCTCTGATGGTGACCAGACCGCGGCGGAAGAGTACTGGCGCAGAGTGATGGACGACCAGCCGGGCTACGCACGTGCTCCCGAGGCGGCGCGTCGTTGGGCTTCGTTGGCGGTCTCACGCGGACAGTGGGACGAAGCGACGCTGCGCTTCAGGCAAGCGGCCGATCTCGGCGCCGAGCATTGGGGTGACGAGCTCCAACAGGAGTTTCGTTACTGGGCGGCGTTGATGAGTCGCGAAGCTGGTGGCGCAGCAGCGGCGGTCGAGCTCGCCACTGCGGTGGTGGAGACCGACTCCATTGGCTACTACGGGCTCCGCGCTGCTGCGTTTCTGGCCCAGGAAGCGCCGGGCGTTCTGGACATCACGACAGACGAATGGTTGATGCGGCTCACGGGCGAGTCGAATCCGGTCGAGACCGACCTGGAGGCGCTGCAAGAGTGGCAGGCGGCTCGTGATTTGCGCCTCGGGGGATTCGACGATGCAGCAGACCGGATGTTGTCTTCGTTGATCGATACGCTCAGCACGAATCCATGGGCACTCGTGGAAGCGGCCGAATTACTCGCCGCGCAAGACGAATATCGCGCCTCGGTCAGTGCGGCGACCCAGGTGATGACCCTGTTCGGTCTGAACTGGACGGAAGCGCCTCCCGAACTCTTGCGCCTGGCCTATCCCAGGCCCTGGGCGGAAGTGATGGCCCTGCACACGCAATCCGAGGGCGTCGATCCGTTGCTGCTCTGGTCACTGATTCGGCGGGAGAGCCTCTATGACGCTGACGCGGAGGGACTGGCAGGCGAGGTTGGGTTGACGCAAGTGATTCCACTCACCGGATCGGATATCGCGGCTGGTCTGGGGATCGAGTATGCGCACAGCGATCTGGCTCGGCCGGAACTGGCGATCCGATTCGGCGCCTGGTATCTGGCGCGCCAGCTTGAAGGGTTCTCCAATGAGCCAATCATGGCGCTGGCCGCCTACAACGCCGGTCCCGGCAACGCGGCCAGGTGGGAGGCTGAGGCCGCTATTGCGGGCCCGGACGGATTCCTCGCAGCGCTCGATTTTCGATCCACCAGAATGTATGTTCAGTACGTGATCGAGTCGCTAGCGGTCTACCAAGCGTTGGAGCGTGCGGAACAGTCACCGTAACCGGACCGCTGCGCTGTCCAGTCAACGCAGGGCGGGCCGGGGGCTGGCGTATACTGAGAGCTACTTGTTCTACGTTCTCCGTCCGACGGGTCAGTGTGTCCCGTGCTGTGGTGAGGAAACTGATGCCGAAACGCACGTATCAACCGAAGCGAATACCGCGTAAGCGGGAGCATGGATTCCTGAAGCGAATGTCCAGCCGAGGCGGGCGCGCGGTGATCAAGCGCCGTCGCGCCCGAGGACGGCGACGATTGACAGTCGTCTGAACGACAGCGCCGAGCCTTGTCTCCTTGCTTGAGTACGCGCGCCGAGCGCTGCGTAGCGCGCTCGCGGACGATGCCAGAAGATGCCTGCTGAACAGCGTTTGCGTCGCAAGTCGGATTTCGATGCCGTGTTTCGTGAAGGGATTCGGGCGTCACGGGGTCCGTTGGCGCTGCGCGCGCGGGCGAGGGGCGAAGCGGCTGAGGAGCAGCCCTGCCGGTTCGGATTCGCGGTCAGTTCGCGGCTGGGCGGCGCAGTGCAGCGGAACCGGATCCGACGCCGGCTGCGCGAATCGGTCAGACAGTTGAACCTGACCGGCGACTGCGCGGGCCTCGATGTTGTGGTGATCGCTCGCCAGGGCGCGGCTGAAGCCGACTTCCATCAGCTCGATGCAACCCTGCGCAGTCTGGTTCGCCGCTCTCTGCGGCAGCTGCGCGCCGACGGGGGGGCATCTTGAGTCGATCGATCGCCCGAGTCGTGAATCGACTCGTACTTCAGCTGCTTCATGTTTACCAAATGGCGCTGTCGCCCATCGCCGCTTCGCTGGGATCGCAATGCCGGTTCGAACCGTCTTGCTCGCAATACATGATCGACGCTGTTCGGGCGCGCGGCGCACTGATCGGTGTGTCGCTGGGCCTGTGGCGTCTGTTGCGTTGCAATCCGCTCAGCAGGGGAGGCTACGATCCGGCGCCGTCCGCCGCTGAAAGGGCGTCAGATCCAGATCAAGATGTTTCACGTGAAACAATCTGATCGTGACTCCGGCAGGCGGACCTCGTGGGTCGATGCGATGCCATCGTTGTTTCACGTGAAACAGTGGCCTGGAAAACGCCGCAGAGCGGGCCTACTCCTCGCTCTGGTCGCCGCAGTTCCGCTGCTCGTCGCATGCGATGTCGCCGATCAACCCGACGGCTGGGCGGCGCCGACACTGGATCCGGTCGAGCCGGAGACCCGCCTGATCGCGCCGACCGGCGAGGACCAGGTGGTCGCGGTGCAGCTGCTCGACGGCAACCTTGGCTCCGCCGTCTGGGAGTTTCCCGACGACGACGGCAACTTCCCCGGTCTCGACGGCGAGATTGAGCCAGTCGCCTTCTACGCAGACCCGGTCTGGGTCGAGTCGACCGACGAATGGCTGCTAGCCGGCTACTCCGACGGCGCACTCTATGCCGTGCGGCGCGACGGTGAGTCGGCGCGGCTCGTGTTCGACAGCGAGGATCGATTCGTTGCCGACCTGGTCGTTGACGGCACGCGCGTGTATCTGGCTGATACGGGCTACCGCGTCTACGCGGTAGATATCGAGCAGCCCGGAGAGGCGGTCTGGACCTGGGACGGCGGCTCCGACCTGCAGATCTGGGGCGGTCCAGCGCTGGTCGATACCGAACGCGGCAGACTACTCATCGTCGCCGGATTGGATGGCAGAATCACTGCGATCAACGTGGACGGAGACTTGGCCGGTCGCTCGGCCTGGCAGATCGAGATCGAGAGCGGGATCGCCGGCTCAATCGGTGCAACCGATGGCCTCGTCTTCGTGGGCGGGCTGGATCGGACGCTGTATGGTCTCGACGCCGCGACCGGCGCCCAGATCTGGGCCACCGAGGCCTCGCACTGGCTCTGGGGCACGCCGCTGATTCGCGATGGTGTGATCTACACCACCGATCTGCGCGGCAATGTCTACGCCATAGACGCGCTGACCGGCGCTCGACGTTGGCTGCAGCCGTTCGCCGTGGGCGATCGGATTCGGGCGCAGCCACTCTACGTCGAGCATGAGTCCGGCGAGAGCGGCATTCTGGTGATCGTTGCGCGGGGCGGGATGATTCACCAGCTCAACGCGACCGACGGCTCCCCGCTCAGACAATTCCAACTGGAAGGCGCAAAGGACTTGATGGCCAATGCGATCCTGCGCGATGACCGGATCCTGGTCAGCGACGAGGATGGTGTGCTCTATGCCGTCCTGCTGGGCGCCAACCAGGCCGTCAGGCTGTACCCGCAGAACTGATTGACACTGATTGACGCAAGCAGACGATGGACATCCTCGACTTCATCTGGAACGACATTCTGATCGGCCCGATCATGAACGGGCTGATCGTGATTGCCCACGCAGTCGACGACAACTACGGCGTCGCGATCATCCTGTTCACGTTGATCGTGCGCGTGATCACCTATCCCCTGACGCTGCGGCAGCTGCGCGCGACGCGCGGCATGCAAGAAATGCAGCCGCGGATGCAGGAGATCCAGAAGAAGTACAAGGATCCCAAGCGCCGGCAGGAAGAGTTGATGAAGGTCTACCGAGAGGCCGGATTCAATCCGCTTGGCTGTCTCTGGCCATTGCTGGTTCAGATGCCGATCTGGATCGCGCTTTACCAGGTCCTGAGGCGGACGCTGGGCGACACGCCCGAGCAATTGCTGCGCCTCTCCAGCGACCTCTACGACTGGTCGTACATCACCTCGGCCATCCCGATTAACCGCGATTTCCTCTTCTGGGACCTTGGTTCTTCCTCTCTGGAACAGTCATTGCCGCTGGCCATCATGGTCGGCGTGACGGCGTACATCCAGCAGAAGGTCTCCACTGCCCGCATGGGTCCCCGCGATGAGCGATCGGAATCGATGAATCGCACGATGTTGTGGATGATGCCGTTCATGTTCGGCTTCTTCACCCTGCAGGTGCCAGCCGGACTGGGACTCTATTGGCTGGTGACCTCGATCTTCACGATCCTCACCTCTTGGTACTACTACTTCTACCGGCAGGGGCTGCGCTGGTCGTGGAAATGGTTGCTCTCGTCCGAGCCCCTGCCGGCGCCGGCAGCTGCCGCAGCGGCTGCAAACGGCGGAACGGCCGTGATCGCAACTGATGTCGAGTCCAGCGACGAGCAAGCGCAAGAATCAGAGCAGCAATCCGAGCGTCCTCAGCGTCGTCAAACGAGCGCTGCCCGGCGCCGAAGACAACGCAGACGGAGAGCGAACCGGTCGCGTTGAGCACATTCCGTAGCTTCTCGGGTTACTGCCGCCCGGGCACAGCGCCCTGGTTCTGAGCCCGAAACGTGGTCTAGTTGGAGAATTGGTCATGGCGAACAAGGAAGCGATCGAACAGTCGGGCCGCACGGTGGACGATGCCATTCAGTTTGCCCTGCAACGGCTGGGGCTCTCTCGAGCGCAGGTGGATGTCGAGGTGCTCGATGAGGGCCGTACCGGGATTTTCGGGATTGGACACGCGCAATCGTTGGTTCGCGTCACACCCCGCCAGGGCGTATCTTCGCCGCGTGGCCGAGGTAATCCGCCCGCCTTGCCGAAGATTGATGACTACTCCGATCTGACGGAGGTGGAGCCAGGCCGCCGGTCGGAGCAGGCGGCGCGAAGCAGTCGCTCGTCTGCCGGCCGCGGCCCAAGTGGTTCGCGTCCCGTGGTCGAGCCGGCTGGGCAGGATGCGATCGATACAGAAGAAGGCCAGCAGGAAGTACAGCCCGACCATCGCTCCCGCTCCCGATCTAGGCAGTTGGCTCCATCCGGAGACGCACGCCAGGGGCGCGGACGTCGAAGCCAGGGCAGACGAGGCAGGGGGCGCAGACAGGACGATGCGCGTGAGCGTCAGCCGGCGCGCGCTCCGATTGGGCCGTTTGAGTTGCTCGCCGACCCCGACTTCGAGCCGAATGAAGATCCCCGCCAGTTCGCAGTTGAAGTGTTGACCGATATCGCGCATCAGTTGGGCTTTGACGTCGAGGTCACAGCCCGCGAGCCCGAGACGCCGATGGACGGCATGGGACACGCCGTGGCGGTGCTCGACGTCAAGCCGGTTGGCGACGAGGATCTGGGCCTCCTGATCGGGCGTCACGGCGCGCACGTCGCGGCGCTGCAGTACGTGGTCAACGTCATCGTGAGCCGAGCGCTGGACGGCAACAATCCAGTCACCGTGGATGTCGACGGCTATCGCCGCCGCCGCGAAACGGCCCTGGTGGAAATGGCCCAGCGGGCTGCTTCCGAAGTGCGTGACCGCGACGAACCAGTCACCCTTGGCATAATGCCGGCCGCGGAGCGACGCATTATTCACCTCCAGCTGCAGGACGATCCCGAGTTGAAGACCGAGTCGTTCGGAGAGGGATCCTCGCGTCGCGTGCGAATTCTGTACCGTGACGACTAACGTAGGCGACTCGACGTAACAGGTTGACCGTTATTCTTGGCGTAGAGAAGCCTGGAGCGCTGCAGGAGGCTTGTTGACGTGAGCGTGGTCGCGGTTGCGAACCAGAAGGGCGGCGTCGGCAAGACGACGACGACCGTCAATCTGGCCGCCGCCTCCGCAGAATCCGGCCGGCGCACCCTCGTCATCGACGCCGACGCACAGGCCAACGCAACCTCGGCCCTGGGCGCGGAATCGCAGGGCACGTTTCTCTACGACGCACTGCTGGGCCAGGCTGACCTGGGTCGATGTGTCGTATCCACCGCCTGGCCCCGACTGGACGCCGTTCCCTCTTCCATGGATCTCGTGGCCGCGGAGATTGAACTGGCATCCCGCGAGCGACGTGAATACGTTCTGCGAAGCGCGCTCCAGGAAGTCGCTGGTCGCTACGATCTCGTACTGATCGATTGCGGACCGTCCCTGGGTCTGATGACGCTCAACGCCTTGAGCGCCTCGGATGCGGTGATCGCCCCAGTGCAATGCGAATATCTGGCGCTGGAAGGGCTCTCGGCCCTGCTCGAGACCATCCGCCGCGTACAGATGCAGCTGAATTCCGGTCTACATCTACTCGGGGTTGTCGCCACCATGTATGACGGCCGGACGCGCCTGTCTCAGGAT
>VXTH01000278.1:10805-18091 GCA_009837565.1 Chloroflexota bacterium
TATCAGTTCAACGTTCGACACCATTATCCCCCGATCGATCCGCCTGTCTGAGGCGCCAAGCCACCAGCGGCCAATCGTCGACTATGCACCGCGTTCGCGAGGCGCCGAGGCGTACCGCGAACTGACCGAAGAGCTGTTGATTCGCCTGTCGGAGTTGCCGCCGTCGACGCTCTATCGACGCGGAGCACTGGACGGAGTCGCACGGTGACGACCAGAGAACAGGGAACGCGCGCTCAGTCTGGTCGCCGTGGCCTGGCGCGTGGATTGGAATCGCTGATTCCGACCGCGCCCTCCGTGTCATCTGGAGATACGACCGCCCGGGCGCCGATCGGTTCGATTGCCCCGAATCCCTCGCAGCCGCGTCGGGAGTTCGACCAGCATGAGCTGGAGGAGTTGGCGGCGAGTATCCGCGAACACGGAGTCCTGCAGCCGCTCCTGGTTCAACCGGAGCAAGCTGGACGCTATGAGCTGATTGCCGGGGAACGCCGCTGGAGGGCCGCCGCCATGGCCGGTCTCGACACCGTCCCGGTCGTCATCCAGCAGGCCGGCGCCGAAGAAGCCGACGGACGACTCACGCTGGCGTTGGTCGAGAACCTGCAGCGCAGCGACCTGAACCCAATCGAAACGGCTACCGCGTTCGAGCAGCTCTCGGCCTGGGGCTGGACCCAGGAGCGCATTGCCAGCGAGGTTGGCAAGAGCCGCGTTGCGGTGGCAAACCTGTTGCGCTTGCGGCGCTTGCCTCAGGCGATTCAGGATCTGCTCGCTTCTGGAGCACTCAGCGAAGGGCACGGTCGAGCGCTGTTGGCCGCGCCGACGTCCCAGCAGGAGTCCCTGGCGGAGCAGGCGGTCGAGGCGGGATGGACGGTTCGCCAGGTCGAGGAAGCGGCGAAGGCCTTCTCCTCATCGACCCGAAAACCTCCTCCCCAACGACTGGAACCCTCTGCGGCCATGATGCGCGCGGCGGAGCGACTGGAATCTGCGCTGGGGACCAGGGTCGAGGTCCGCGCGGGTGCGACCGGACCATCGAGCGGGGGTCGCATCGTGATCCACTGGTATGACGAAGAGCAGCTGACCGAACTGGCGGCGCAGATGGCGGGGGTCGCGCGCGATCAGCCGGACGAACTCGAGGAATTTCGGATCTAGCCGGCTACTCGGATGTGTCGGATGGTTGATCCGGCTGATTGACGCGCTGACGTGAGCGTCGGCGGCGACGTGGCCGACGCTGTTCGCCATCGGCTGGTTGGCTGGTCGCTGCTGTTTCCGACGTTGCGGTCTCGCTCTGCTGGTTGACCACCTTCGGCTTGCGTCGCCGCCGGCGCCGCGAGGGCCGCTTGGCCGGTCCGTCGCTCGAGTCAGGTTCGCCCGAGTCGGGCTGAGCGACGGATCGTTGCTCGCGTCCATCCTGATCTTGCTGCCGTTCGGACTGCGCCTTGCGTGACCGCCTCCGGCGCCGCCTCGAAGGCTTCTCCGACGGCGCCGCTGGCATGACGGCCGGCTCGGACGGCGCTGCGGCCGCGCGCAAGGCGGCCGCGCGCTTGTCGGCCTCTTGCCTGTCCTGTTCCGCCTCGACCAGTGCTTGATTGGGGGCGTCCTCGGTTCGCACGGCGAGGCCGATCTCGTCGGCCGGAACATCGACTCGCTGTGGATGGTCATCGAGCGCGATCGTGACCTTCTGCTGCAGGACGTTGAGCTTGATCACCTTGCCCATGCCTGCGGGCGTGCTGACACGCTTGCCGACGCGCGGCAACGTGCCGCGCATTTCGCGGTAGACGTCGTGCTCGAATGTGAGGCAACAAAGCAGGCGTCCGCAGACGCCGGAAATGCTGTCGGGATTGAGCGACAGATCCTGGTCCTTGGCCACGCGAATGCCGACGTGGGGAAAGTCCGTCATCCAACTGGAGCAACAGAGCCTGAGGCCACAAATGTCGTAGCCGTCGACGAGCCGGGCGCGCTCGCGTTGATTGGCTTGCTGCATGTGCAATCGGACATCGTATTTGTCCTGCACCTCGTCAAGCATGGATCGGAAGTCGACGTGATCCGGCGCCTGGAACCAGGCAGTGCCGCGATCACCGCTCAGGTTCAGTTCGATCGCGACCGGATACAGCCCCAGATCTTCACGAACGGCAGCGGTTCGCATTTCCTGCAGGATGGAATCGGCGCGCTGCGATTGCTCGGCGGCGCGCTCACGGTCGTCGGAATCGGCCAGCCGGACGATTCGCCGAACGTCCTGGGGAATCGGGTTTGCCGGAGCATCGTCATCGGGGACGGTGACGACGCGGGCCAGCTGGTCGCCCCGAGCACGGTCGACAACGACATAATCACCGGGATACACCTGACCTCGAGGCGCGGAGAAGTGGTAGATCCGTGAGGCCTCGCGGGTTCTGATCCCGATCACGACCTGTTCGTCTGTCGTGGTTTCGGTCTCGGTTGCCTCGTTGGAACAGGCGGGGTCGTCCTGTGAGCTGTCAGATGACGACTGAGTCGGCGCTCCATCGTCGGTGAGGTGGTTCATGAAGACTCCCTGGGGGTCGGGATGCTGAGCAGTAACACGTCAAGCGCGAGGCGGGCGTTGAGGCCATGGGTAATCCCTCGTTCGATCAACGCCCGGGTGCCGTGAATCTTCTCCAGAAACCGGCTGGTTGCACCTTGATCGTACAGGGCGGCGATTCGTTCGACTCGATCGCGCTGCGAGACATGCACGATCGAGTCCCCCTGATTGGTCTGTTGCAGCCACAAGTCCCGCCACCAGTCGCTCCACGCGTTGAGAATCAGCTGCAGGTTGTCGATCGATTCGGCGTTCGTCGATCGACCCGCGATCTGTTCGGCCCATTCGAATCGTTCCGCCCGTGACGCGTTCGCGATGCGGATCGCATCGTCGATCTGCGCCGAGCGGAGCGACACCGGGTCGCCGTCCCGCAGGTTTGCCTGCAACCAACCCGGACGACCTCTCGCCAGTCGGCGCAGCTCGGCGCGCTGCTGCGGGTCGGTGGGAAGTTCCAGACCAGTCTCCGACGTCCAGCGTTCCAGCCAGCGCTCCAGTCGGTCTTCCGGCAGCGGCGCCAGCGTCAGCGTGCGGCATCGCGAGCGGATCGTCTCTGAAAGCTGCTCTGCTTGCCCGGTCAGCAGGATGAAGTAGACCGATTCCGGTGGTTCTTCGAGTGTTTTCAGGAATGCGTCCGCCGCGTCGGCGGTCAGCGCGTCGGCCGGGTTGATGATCATGACCCGCTGGCTCGCCTCGAACGGGGTGAGCGTGGCAACGTGCTCAATTCGCCGGATGACACAAATGCCAATCGTGCGCGAGTTGCGGTGATCGTGGTCCGACTCGGAGCAGAGTGAACCCGCGGAGATGATCTCGACATCCGTGTGTTGGGGATCGAGATTGGGCTGTGCAGGGTCAAAGAGCCGCAGGCAGGCGCGACATGTCCGGCAGGGTCCTCGACCGGGCTGTTCGGGCTGGTCACACAGGAGTGCTTGCGCAATCCGGACGGCGAGGTCACGTTTGCCGACTCCGACCGGGCCGGCGATCAACAGGGCGTGAGGCAGACGTTGCGCCTCGAACATGGCGACCAGCGTGCGGCCGGCCAGAGAATCTGCATGTGGACCCCACAGGTCGGCGGTCGGCACGGAAGCAGGCATCAGAGTTCCAGATGCAGCAGGTCGTCCAGAGTCTGTCGCCGGCGGACCAGCCGGGCGTCGCCGTCATTGACCATCACGATTGCCGGACGGAGCGCGAGATTGTAGTTGCTCTCCATGGCGATCTGGTAGGCGCCGCTTGCGGGAATTGCGATCAGCTCGCCGAGCTGGAGCGAGGGCAACTGAGCGTCGCGCACGAGCACATCGCCCGACTCGCAGAACTTGCCGGCGACCGTCGCGACGAGGCTCGGCACGGTGTTCATCTGTTCTGCCGCGGCGGCTTCGTATTTTGACTCGTACATCGCCGGTCGGATGTTGTCAGCCATGCCGCCGTCGACAGTGACATAATCCCTGGTTTCGGGAATGTGCTTGCGGCTCACGACCGAGTAAAGCGCCACTCCGGCTCGTCCCACGACCGACCGACCCGGCTCGATGTGAACATCGGGAACGGGCAGACCGTGAGCGTCGCAGGCGGTGTGAATCGATTCGGCGATCTGCACGGCATAGCGCTCGGACTCTGGCGCGACGCGATCGGCCGTGTAGGTCAAGGCCATGCCACCGCCGGGCGAGAACTCGCGCCATTCGTAGCCATGACGCTGCTTCATCTCGGCGGCGAACTGGCCGATGGTGGCGATGCCGTCGGCGTACGGCTCGATGCTGAACAACGGCGAACCGAGGTGGATGTGAAAACCGGTGACATCGAGGAATGGCGCCTCGAGCGCTCGGACCAGGGCCGCCTCTGCCTGCCCTGAAGGCAACGGGAAGCCAAACTTGCTGTCGCGCAGACCGGTGGTCGTCTTGGCGTGCGTCTGGGCGTCGACGCCGGGTGTGATGCGCAGCATGATCCGTTGCTCGGTTGCGCGGCCCCGCGTCAATTCGTCGAGGGTCGTGAGTTCATCGTCGTTGTCGACGATGATCCGTCCGACATCGCTGTCGAGCGCATACTGAAGCTCGTCCCTTGTCTTGCCGTTGCCGTGGAAGGCAATGTGCTCAGGATCCATGCCACCTGAGAGCGCCACGTGCAGCTCCCCAGCCGAGACCACATCGACCCCGAAGCCCTCCTCCACCAGAATCTCGGTCAACGCGGGACTAAGCCAGGCCTTGCCGGCGTAGTGAGCTCGCGCGCCCGGAAGCTGGGCCTGGAAGTCATGCAGATAGTCGCGGCAGGTCTGACGGATCGTGTGCTCGTCGTACACATAGAGCGGCGTGCCGAAGGCGCCCGCCAGGTCGCGGACGCTGCAGCCGCCGACCTTAAGCACGCCCGCGCGGTCCGCTCGGGCGGTCAGCGGGAGCACATCGGCGAGCGCATCAATTGGCGCCCCATTGGTAGTGGGGTCGGCAATGGGGTTGTCGCTGGGGTTGGCCATGAATGATCCTGCGGTCTGGCTATGCTGCGAACAGTTGGCATGTGGCTGACTGATCGGAGTTCGTCGTGAGTTTGCAACTGCACGCGGAATCGCGCTTCCTGCGAGTGTATTCGCGGGTGGTGGTGATGCAGATGTCGTGGGGCCCGTTTGAGAACAACGCCTTCCTGTTGGTGGACAAAGGCACCGGCGACGCGGCGATCATCGACGCCGTGGCGCAGCACGAACTGGTCTTGGCCGGGGTTGAGCAGTCGGGCGCCTCGCCGAAGATGGTCCTCTTCACACATTCGCATCCCGATCACATCAAGTCGTACCACGAACTGCGCGAGCGGCTGGGTCCGAATGTGCCGTACTACATGCACGTCTCGGATACGGTCGCCGACGAACAGCATCCGTGGCTGGAGACGGACCTCGACATCGACATCCATCTGCAAGGCGGCGAAACGATCCTCCTGGGCGACAACGAGCTAGAAGTGTTGCACACCCCAGGACACACCACCGGCTCGGTTTCCTACTACATTGCGGACTCCGACGACCCGTACTGCGTCGTCGGTGACACCCTCTTTCCGGGTGGGCCGGGCAACACTCGCGGCATGCCGCAGGTGACCCAGGAGGTGCGCTCAATCGTGACACAGCTCTATGGCCTGCCCGCGGACACCATGACCTTCAACGGCCACGGCGACGACACCACGATTGGCGCGTCGATCGACGAGTTCGTCCAGGGAGCGATGGCGCACTCAATCGTGCGCGACGACGCCTCGGGCGACACAACGTGGGGCGTGGAGTAGTGGCGGCCGCAATATCCAACGGCGACGGCGCGCCTCAGATCACAGTTCTGGACAATGGCCTCCGGGTGCTCTGCGCGCCGATGGCCTCGGCGCGTTCGGCCTCCGTGTCGCTCTACGTCGGAGCCGGCTCCCAGTACGAACGCGACGAGCTTGCCGGCGTCTCGCACATGGTTGAGCACTGCGTGTTCAAGGGTTCGGAGCTGCATCCCACGGCAGCCGATATCTCAACCGCCATCGAAGGAGTGGGCGGTTACATCAATGCCGGGACCGATCGGGAGCTGACGGTCTACTACGCCAAAGTGCCCGGTCCCGACTGGGAGACGGCCGTCGACGTGATCGTAGACATGGTGTCGCGCCCCAGGCTGAAGCGAGAGGAGCTTGAGAGGGAGCGTTCGGTCATCCTTGAGGAGCTGGCCCAGGTGGAGGACTCTCCCTACCAGCTGGTGGCCGAGTTGCTTTCGGAAGTGCTCTGGCGCGGGACGCCGTTGGGTCGCGATATCGCCGGGACTCCGGAGTCGGTGCAGTCGATTCCCTACGACGATGCCGTCTCCTACTGGCAATCGCAGTACTCCCCGGGCAACGCGCTGGTGTCGGTGGCGGGCGAGATCGATCCGGACCTGGTGTTGGCTCGTATCTCGGAGTTGACTGCGAATTGGTCGCCGGCCGATGCAGGCGTACCGCGTGATGCGCCCTTGAGCAGCGACGGAGAGCGCGTCTCGGTCCGAATTAAGGACACGGAGCAAGCGCAGATCAGTATCGGAGTACCGGCGCTGACGTCGCGCCATCCCGATCGTCACGCGCTGGGTCTGCTGACCGCGATGCTTGGCGACGGAATGAGCTCACGCCTGTTCCTCAAGGTGCGCGAAGAACTGGGACTGGTCTACGACGTGCACGCGTCGCTGGCGCTGTTGCGCGACTCGGGCGTGTTGCAGGTATCGATGGGCGTCGACCCTGAGAACGTCGAAGAGGCGTTAGG
Organism: Chloroflexota bacterium; assembly: GCA_009837565.1. Classification (GTDB taxonomy): domain Bacteria; phylum Chloroflexota; class Dehalococcoidia; order Bin125; family Bin125; genus Bin125. Next base: position 17,567 of record VXTH01000278.1, read on the forward strand.
AGCGACCCTGGGCGAATTGTCGCGGATGCGGGACGGGGTGCCGGAGGAGGAGTTGGATCGCGCTCGCCGGTTGGCCGCGGGCCGGATGCTGATGGGGATGGAGGACTCACGAGCGGTCTCGGCCTGGAATGGAGGCCAGGCGCTGCTGCACGACGAAGTCAAATCTGTTGACGAAGTGAACGAGCGCTACCAGGCCGTGACAACTGAGGACGTCGCGCGGTTGGCCAATCAGTACCTGCGTGAGGATGAATTGCGGTTGGCGGTGGTGGGGCCGACTGGTGAGGCGGAGCGCTTCGGCGAGCTGCTTCGGTTCTAGCGGGCGAGGAGCACTATTCGACCTGGTGCAGCAGCGCCCGGAGGTGGTTGATCTCTCCGGCGTGGTAGACGTCGTGGACGGCGATGGCGTCGAGGACGTTGCGGGTCTCCCATTGCTCGCCCCAGTAGGTCGGACGAGGGGCGACGAGTTCGTGGTCGCCCTCGAGCTTGACGACCGAGGCGATCACGTTCAGGTGGGCCAGTTCCAGC
>VXTH01000278.1:18101-19054 GCA_009837565.1 Chloroflexota bacterium
GTTCCAGCCACTCCAGCAAATCCTCGAATGAGGCGTCGCTGATCGGATCGTCGTGGGGCCAGGTGGTCCAGAAGGTGTACGTGGCGTCACCGAAGGCGTGGTTGGCGTGCATCAGTTTGACGGCGCCGCAGTGGATGATCAGGTCGCGCATGGTGCGGCCGCCGCCGGGGACGACCGTGTCGAGATCTTCAGTGGTGACGGATGAGAGGTTGGCGATCAGGGAGTGTTCGGGCTTCTTGCGGAATGACTGTTCGAGGCTCCAGATGAGATGTTCGAGGACGTCTCTTGACATGGTGGCGTCGGCCTCTTTCTCCCTACAACACGCTGATCAGGTCTTCGGAGGGCGCCCGTCGTTTGGCGATCAGATCGCCGAGCTTGAGTTCGCAAAGCTGGGCGGCGTGCTCCATGCCGCAGACGTTGCAGCCGTCGCGGCAGTCAGCGGTGGTCAGTTCATTCCACGTGCGCTGCCATTCCTTGCGCAGGAAGGCCTCGGAGACGCCGGAGGCGATGTGCATCCAGGGGAAGCGCTCCCAGAGGTCACGCTCGCGATGGCAATAGAAGGCGGGATCGAGGCCGTGTGCGGCCATTGCGTTCCACCAGAGGTCTTCGCGCAAGTGCTCGCTCCAGGCGTCGAAGCGGGCGCCGTTGCGCCAGGCAGTCTCGATCACCGGGGCGAGTCGACGGTCGCCGCGGGAGAGCACCCCCTCGAGAATCGATTCCTGCGGGTCGTTCCAACTCAGGTCGAGGCGAGCCTTGCGCGTCATCTGTCTGAGCAGTTGGTGTTTCGGCTCGAGTTCGGCGGGGGTTTCCTGCCGGGCCCACTGGAAGGGCGCATGGGCCTTGGGCACGTGATTGGAGGTCGACACGCGGACGCGGGCGCGATTGCCGACGATCTGACGGCCGATCTGCTTGACCTGCGCGGCCCAGTCGACGATGCCCTCGACGTCGGACAT
>VXTH01000127.1:0-9093 GCA_009837565.1 Chloroflexota bacterium
TGGGGATTATATACGTGAGTGCCGAACTTGTGGTACAATAGATACCACAAGGGAGAGATGAGATGGTCACCGCTCACGCACCAGGACAAAGCCAGAGGCACGGAATCTCGCTGCGCGACCTGTTCCGCATGTTCCCAGACGACGAGGCGGCGCGGCAATGGTTCGAGCTTGCCCGTTGGGGCGGCGAGCCGTGGTGTCCGCACTGTGGCTCCACCAACGTCCAGTCAGGCGCGAAGCATCCGTCAATGCCGTACCGCTGTCGTGAGAAGGGCTGCGCGAAGCGGTTCAGCGTCCGGATCAAGACGCCGCTGCAAGACTCGAAGCTCGGCTACCAGACGTGGGCGATTGCGATCTATCTCGCTACCACGTCGCTCAAGGGCGTATCGAGCATGAAGCTGCATCGCGACCTAGGGATCACTCAGAAGTCGGCCTGGCATCTGGCTCACCGCATCCGCGAGACGTGGGGCGACGATCTCGCTCCGTTCGCAGGGCCGGTTGAGGCGGATGAGACCTACATCGGCGGCAAAGAGCGGAACAAGCACGAGCGCGACCGCTTGCACGCTGGCCGTGGGCCAGTGGGCAAGACCGCCGTGGTTGGAGCCAAGGATCGCGAGACGGGCAAAGTCGCGGCGCGCGTGATCGGCTCGGTTGACCGCCCGACGCTGCACGGCTTCGTCGAGGACCACGTTGCTCGCGGCGCGACGCTGTACACCGATGAGGCGGTCGCCTATCGCGGCGTCCGCATGAACCACGAGACGGTCGCGCACTCCGTCGGGGAGTACGTGGACGGGATGGCGCACACGAACGGAATCGAGTCGTTCTGGTCAATGCTCAAGCGCGGCTACCAGGGGACGTATCACCAGATGTCGCCGAAGCACCTCGACCGCTACGTCAACGAATTCGCCGGACGCCACAACATCCGCCCGCTCGACACACTGCAACAGATGGCCGATGTTGTGCGCGGCTTCGAGGGCAAGCGGCTGACCTACGCCGAGTTGATCGAGGCTTAGATGCGCAAGCCCGTCCTGCTCGATCTGTTCTGCTGCGCGGGCGGCGCGGCAATGGGCTATAGCCGCGCGGGCTTCGATGTCGTCGGCGTCGATGTCGTCTGGCAGTTCAACTACCCGTTCCGGTTCGTCGAGGCGGACGCGCTGACGCTTGATCTGGATTGGCTCAAGACGTTCGATGCGATCCATGCGTCGCCGCCGTGTCAGTCCTACACCGCGCTCACGTCGCGGACAGGAACAGGCGATGATTGGCCGCGACTGATTGAGCCAGTCCGCGACCTGCTGCAATCGACGGGCTTGCCCTACGTGATTGAGAACGTCGAAGGCGCACCGCTCAACGATCCGATGGTGCTCTGCGGAACGATGTTCGACGATCTGCGCGTGCTCCGACACCGGCTATTCGAGTCGAACGTCCTGCTGACCGCGCCCGGCCCCTGTCGTTCGCATCCGCTCTGCCACACCCTCGACAAGCGCAAGAACCACTACGGCTCAACCGACGAATGGACGGATTACGTCTCGGTCAACGGCGGCGGCAACAGCTCGGTTGCGGCGGCGCGAGACGCCATGGGAATCGACTGGATGACGAAAGGCGAGCTGAACGAAGCGATTCCGCCGTCCTATACCGAGCATGTGGGCCGCCAGCTACTCGCTCACTTGGGCCATGTCTGACTCCGGCACGGCGCGACTGCGGGAATTCCTGCTCGACCACATCGGCACGCCGGTGACTGGCCCACAGTTGCTACAGGCGTCCGGTCTGCTGACCTACTCGCGCCGGATTCGAGAGTTGCGGGCTGCGGGTTGGCCGATCCAGTCCCGTCGCGACAACACATCGCTCGCCCCTGATGAGTATCTGCTGACGGGCAATCCGCCAGCCGTGCCGCCGCCTCAGTTCACGCGCCGCGTGCCGAAACAGCTTCGCGCCGCCGTCCTGATGCGCAATGGCTCGGTCTGTCGCCTCTGTGGACTGACCCCGGAAGATGAGAGCGCCACTGGCCGCCGCGTCACCATGCACGTGGATCACATCGAGCAGCAGCGCGAGGGCGGCGTCAATTCGATGGACAACCTGCGGACGCTCTGCTCGGACTGCAACGAGGGCAGCCGTGACGTTCCGCCGCGAATCCCACTGAGCCTCGCCCGTCTCAAGTCCGAAGTGCGTGGCGCAACCGAGTCCGATCAACGGGAGGTGTACCAATGGCTCAAGACCAAATTCGGCCCACAATGACGCCGTGGCAACTGGCCCAGAAGATCATGAAGGGCGGAGCGCCGAAGAAGCCGCGACCAGAGAAGCCGCGCGAGTTTCGGCACTCACGCATATAATCCCCCTCAGAATCGCTTGCAAATCGTCCGCCATGCTCCGGACCAACGCCTTCGCCCGGAATCGCGCAGTCGTCGCGCGGTTACGTTCATCCGTAATGGGAGAGAAAATGGCGCGCGTGTCGCGCACTCCCTGAATCCAATCCTTGATGCTCGCCGCTATGGGAGCAATCGCGTCGTTGATTCCTGGATTCATCAAGCCCAGATCGTCTAAGTTCTCGACATGGCGCTCCAGGAGGCTGAGCTGTTGATTGAGCTGATGATCGAAGGCAATGGCTGTTGATCCGGCCGTCGCCATCGCCCCAAGCAGGCCAGCTTGACTCTTGGTCCAATCGGCCTGTTCGCGTAAGGACTCCACGGTCCTGTCGAGCTCCACCCTCAGCTCGCTGGCCACTCTCGGGGGAATCTCGGCTTCGTGTTTGTCCAGTACGTCCCACACGTTCCTCACCAGGTGGCCCGAGGCCCCACCGTCGCTTGCCAGTGCCTTCTCGGCAAGCCGTCGAGCGGCCAGACGAGTGGCGTAGTAGTCCAGCGCGAATCGCACCGCGTCCTGTAGTTGGCGAAACGCCGCATTGCTGACCAGACGATCTCGAGAGACCTGGATTTGCAGGTGTTGCCCCTGGGGCGTTTCGTTGACATCAGCCATCCTCGCTTCCCGGCTCGTGTCGATGTTGACGACGCCGAGAACACGCGAGTTTGTAGGTAGATGATTGAGCCCAAGATGCACGTTTAGGTCGGCTGGAAGAAGCTGTGATTGTGTCAGGCGATGGGCGTGATCGAACTCCAGCCTCAACCAGTCCGCGTCGGCCCCGGCGTAAGGAATGCGGAAGCCAGCGTCGTAGATGTGAACGCCGCCCCACTGCGCCATGTATTCCCGTGCCTGTTGCACGGGAATGCCGTATGGCTGCCGGTACTGCAGGGTGAACACCCGGATTTCAAAGTCGAGGCTGTCGATCAAGCAGGAGTCATCACCGCGAACGGGGACTGACAGGATGTACGGTCTCAAAGGCTCGCCTTCAAGCTCCAACGACAACGTCAGTTCCCGCTTTGAATGCCGCCCGTCGGAATCCTCCTCGTGTTGTGCGGAATCGTCGGCGGGCAGCAGTTTACCTACGATCCGCGACGTGTAGAGGTCTAGTATTCGGGCCATCTGGGTCTCGAACGAAGCCACGGCGTCGGCATCCGCTGAGGTCAATCTGACCTCGAAGCCGCCACCCATGACATCGGATGTACCGGTCAATGACCGGAACGGAGGCTGGAGAAACCAGATCTCTCTGGCGAGGCTTCCAAACTCCTCGGGGCTCCATTCGTGTTTGAGCCGCTTCAGAGTTACCTTCGTTCCATGAGCCCCCTTGAGTGGAAATGCGGGCCTTCTTGGTTTCCGCAAGTCGAACTCAGCAGTGGCTTGGGTCAGGTCTCCGGCTTGAACCGCCTTATCCCAATCCACCGTCGCCATCAGTTCTCGCGGCATGGACATTTCCGGAACTCGCTCTCCCCTCGGCATCGAGACAACTTCCAGCTCGTTGGCCAGGAACTGGACGGCCAAACGACCCACACCTTTTGAGCCGGTCAGCTTCCGCTTCAAAAAGGGTGAGGTCATCTCGTCAACCTTGTGTGTGGAGCCGACGCGCATCCAGCGATTGGCAAAGTCGTCCTCAGTCATGCCGTGACCGTTGTCCGACACGACTATGGAGTCGTCAAGTATTCGAATCTCCACTCTCGTCGCGTCTGCGTCGAAACTGTTTTTCACTAGCTCGGCGAGCGCGATGTACTGGCGGCCAACCAATCGCTCTCCTAGCTCCCGCAGAAGCTCCGAATCGACCGTGAAGTTGATGGTCCGCACTTCAGCCACCTAGTCGTTCAAAGCTTTGGTCGGGCCCTCCTGCCTCCCTTGTGGACTGCGGCATACCCCTCAAGACCGGGATAAGCGATCTACCGATGGCATACGAGAGCAAAGGCGGTACAGAGTTCCCGATCAGCTTCGCTAGATGCTTCCGCGCCGAAACGGCCCTGAAGTTCACGAAATCCGGCAGCGTCTGCAATCTGGCGGCCTCGTGAGGCGTGATCACTCGCCTGCGAGATGGATGAACGTATCTGCCCTGCCCCATACTGTTGAAGCCCGTGGTCACCGTTTGCGCGGGAAGATCCCAGTCCATCCGTCCGTACATAGCGGTGTAGCTGTGGTCGGACCGATGGCAAGGAGGCCTCAACCTGTTAGGCAAGTTGGACTCGTCGTTGTCGAACAGCCAGTCGATGCGCGACTGGTTCACGGGGTACGGCGTTGAGGCGGTATCGAAGATGCCGCAGCTAGGTTCATCTTCCAAATCCGCGATTGCCCAGCGGACCGTTCTCGGGACATGCTCGCAGATCGGGGACTTCAAGCCGTCAACCAGTTTCTGCGCGTCGGTATCGGCGTCCTTTAGGGCGAGGATGATATGTCTCCGGCGCCTCTGGGGCACTCCCACATTCGACAGGTCGACGACGCCCGCTCCCACGGTGTATTCAAGGGACTCTTCTAGGTACTTGATCGTTCGTTGGACGGCCTTCTGTACGTCGTAAGTGACGGTGGGGACGTTTTCAATGATGATCGCTGAAGGGCTCAGCACCTCGGCCGCTCTTGCCATGCGGAGGTAGAGTCCATTTCTGGGATCGTCACGCCTGGAATGATTGTTCAAGTTCGAATGGCCCTGACATGGTGGTCCACCGAGCATGAAATCCAGTGGTCCCACCTTCTCCGCCAACTCGATTTCCGTCGCCGTAGGCGGAGAATCCATCTCGCCATCCAGCACCTCTTCAATGGGCTTGCAGACAGTGTTAGCCGTCGGAAACAGGCCGCCGTACACGTCCATCGCCGTGCGGTCCGAATCCAGCGCGAGTCTGACGTCCATGGAGCATTCGGACTCGTAGGCCGCCCTCTGCAACCCCAGTGATAGCCCGCCGCAGCCCGAAAAGAGGTCGGCAATCGTCAACGCGGGCCAAGTAGGTTCGGACACAAGGGGGTCGATGGACTTCAGGATCAAGGCATCTGCCCGACAAGCGGGGCAATCTTCGCGTTTCTCCGTGGTCTCCTCCATTGCCGGGGCCCACTTGGATAGCCCTTCCTGGGCATGGTCCCCATTTGGTGTGCGTGGCAGCGATCTGAGAGTCTCAGCAGTAGGGGCGAATCTCGCCCCTCCGTTTGCGACGAGGCCGCGCCTGCCGGATTGTACGGTTGATGGTCGGTCCGGTGCTCGACTTCGGCCGGAGGGCGGTCTTGTGCTCATTCCGGCCCCTTGAGGCTGCTCATGCTTCGATACGCCGCTTTGACGATCTGTTCCAGCGCCGCCGCCGCGTCTTCGTTCAATCGAGGATCAGACCGGAGACACGAGGAAATCACAGCCAGGGGCTCTGGCTCGATCTTCGCCGAGCGACCCTTGACGAATCGGTCCACGTCAAGCCCGGACCAGGCCGATAGCGCGGCCAGGCTGTCAACGTCTAGTCGCTTGCCTTGTGAAATGCGAGTCAGAGTCGACGCACTGACTCCGCTTTCGTCGGCAACCCGCTTCCATGTGCACTGGCGCGCCTGCCTCTCGCCATCGAGGGCGGCAAAGAAGGAAGCACCGTCGAACGTCGCTCGTTTGACCACGGGACCGCCTTTGAGTCCAGCTATGGACAGGATTTGACGATAGCAATGAACGGCCAACGCAGCAATTCGCTCATGAGCGTCAGGTCAGGCGGGGCGGGTTGCTCGTAGCCCATACAAAGGGGCACGGGCTGTCGACCGGGACACGGCGTCGGCCGAGGCTGCCACATAGATCCTCAATCTGACGCTCGTCGCCGTTACCGACATCAGCTCGTTCGGCGATCGTGATCAAGGTATCGCGCTGAGAGTGGTCGAACTCATGTGAAGTTGGTCAAACGTCGCAGAGTCGCAGGCACGGGCGGCGTCGGTTGTGCCTGCGACTAGGAGACCACATTCTGCGCCATTGCCTCTGGAGAGCGGACGAAGGATGGGGTAGCAAGCACGCAGCAGGCCGGCGGCTATGGCCAAGAACCTTGGGGCGGCAATGGACAGACCACCTCGGCCAATCAGGCATCAGGCTGGCATTCGTGGTCTCGTCGACGTTCAGTCCTTGACCACTGGGATTCGAGCGCTGGGCGGATTGACGGCAGAGCGCGGCGCGACGGGAATCGGATACACCTCTAACCCCTCTCGGCCGGTAATCGACGCCGCACCCTTTCGGACGGTCATCGCGTTCATGTCTCGATGCACCTCCAGGGCGCCGTAGCGGAACGGTGGCCCCAGAGGAGATTCCCGGGCCAGCTGAAACACCTGGGCCCATAACACGCGGAGATCGTGTGGGACCTGCTTCGACTCATACGCGTCCGCGATTTCGTCGAACCGGGCCTCGAACTCGATGAGCGCAGGCTCGGCTGCGAAGCGGTCCGTTCGCTTGGCCAACTCTTTCCGTTCGCGGCGCGATCGAATGGCGCCTTGGGCCCTGCGGCGTTGTGCGCTCACCGTCGTGGTGTTCCAGATTGTGATCACAGCGACAACGATTGCGGCAACTGAGCCCAGAATCGTCAGTGCGGTCACCACCCCCGGCTCCCTCCCCGAGACGATTCAGCAAGCCCTGTTGTGCTTCAGCCAGCGTACGCCGAGTCCGGACGGGCCTGGCGGTGAACTGCGCGACGAGTGCCCTCGCACGAGCACCGGGACCGACGGCGCCTGGCTGCTCTGACCGAGGGCGCGGGCATCTTCTCCCATATGCCGATCTGCATGAGCTAGCGGTCCCCCGGCGGCGGTTCAACCAGGCGGGCGCGCTGGGTCAGAGCACGTCGCGCAGCGGCTTCAGCGGACGCAGCCTGACCTTGCCCCGCGAGCGCGCCGGGCGAGCGGCGATCGTGATCGGCTCGCCCGTGGCCGGGTTGCGGCCCGCGCGTTCCGATCGCTCCGGCAGCGGCGCGACTTCGGCCCGCACCAGTCCGGCGAGCGTGACCACGCCGGGGCCCTCGGGCGAGAGCTGCGCCAGCACTACCTCGGTCAATGACTCCAGCACCCGATCGACATCCGTTGCAGCGACATTACTGTGCTGGGTCACCGCTCTCGCCAACTCCGCCTTCGTCATGCCTCGCGATTTGCTCATCGGGCGACCTCCCGGGGTTCGTCATGCTCCTACTCAGTGGTTCAGGCCCCGCTTCATCGCGGCGCACACCGCGCGGACGGCGCTCGAGCGCCGTTGCCTGCGCGCCTGTCTGCGCTTCGGCCGGACGCGGCCGCTCGTGGCCCCTCCGCGGTCTTGCGCCTGTCGGGCCGCGCCTACCGATTCGGATCAGGGCGCGGCGGACAGGGCGCGGTGCCGCCGTACCTGACGCCAACCTGTCTGCCAGTGGAATCCCACAGGATGCACATGCGGCTCTGGTAGGTTCCATCGGATGCGACGGTACGCGTCTCGCCGTTGAGTACATAAGTGGCTCCGGCGTAGTCGGGATTGCGACGTGTCACGATGCGTGAGGCGTCGGGCTGCGCAGAGTCGTCTGCGGCATCTGCGTCATTTGGTTGCTCGGTTGCCTCCTCCTGGGCCTGGGGCTTGGCATAGCCGTGGATCTCCATGCTTAGCCTCTTAGAATTCGGAGACCATTTGGTGGTACCAGCAAGTCGGGTGTGCGAAGCGTTCCAGATGCCCCACCCCTCTGGGGCGCCAGGATCATCGTAAGTCGAGCCTGTGTTCAGGAACCTGCGACTGTTGCTGGGCGCATTTGCGCTGCTACCGAGGACGACCACCGCATAAACCGCGTTGGATTCCAGATCGACGCCATCGCCAGACGCAACGTAACTGTTGAGTGCAGCTCGCAACGTACCTGGGTTCGTCAACCTTCCCAAGCTCTCACCGGTCGGCAGGCCTTCCGAATCCGCTGAGTAAATGTGCACTGTGTGGTCCGGAGCCGCCCCAGTTCCGCTGTACGCGAGTTTGAGCTTCACTTCGGTCAACTTAAATCCGGCACCGGTCCCGACGTCGAAACTCTGCACGATTTCAGCTAGGAAGCCAAAGCCAAAGGAGACAGGAAAGGTCTCTCGCCCAGTATTGCTGACCAGCTTGCTGGCGAACCCCCCTCCAGCCTTCGCGTAACCGCTGAGACCCAGCTTGAGGGATGTGTGTCCCAGGGCGTGGGCATCAGGCCTCGCAAACGCACTGAGACTGGTGCTGGAGTGGCTCCGGCGCAGCCGTTCGTTGCCGATGCTCCAACCCAATGCCGAGTCCTGATCCTCGATGTCGTCCGCCGTCAGGCCCAGATGCGCCTTGGTGCCGTTGCCCTGCGAGTTGACCATCACGAAGTAGGTCGTGTTGGGATCGAGATCCATGCTGTCCCCGGGCGGCGTGAAGCCGATCTGGTCGTGGTTCGTCACCTGAAGACTGCCTTGTTGGGTCAGCGTGCCGAGGCTGGCGCCCGGCCGACCGCTGGCAGCCGTCCAGATGCTGACGCTGAAGTTGGAGGCGTTGCCCGTCTTGCCCAGCGTCATGATCAGATCTAGGCGGGTCAGGACGTAGCCGGCGGAATGGCCGCCGGTGGTGAACTTCTGCGCGTGGTCGTAGGCGAGCGTGTCGCTTCCGTGCGCCCCCGCCCGCCCGAGGTTGCTGACCAGCCACCTGGACGGCGTCTGGGCGTCAGCGGTGGCGGCCCCGAAGAGGAAGACGGCGAGCGCCAGCAGGGCGGCAAGGGCGGCGAGCGGCCGGAACATGGCTGGGGGGGGGGGGGGGGGGGGGGGGGGGGGGGGGGGGGGGGGGGGGGG
>VXTH01000127.1:9103-18472 GCA_009837565.1 Chloroflexota bacterium
GCAAAATGCTACCCCCCCCCCCCCGCAATCGAACGGACGTGCGCCTGGACAACGCGGAACAGGAACTCGGAGTTGCGTTCACCGGTTTCAGACGAGTACATGCCGCCCCCTGTTCCAATCGCCGGATTACGCACTCAAGCCTACGACAATCACAGTAATTGTTCGGTGACTATCGGTGGGTTAAACTGGCATTGTTCGGTGATGATTGGCGAGATGCGCCGATCAGCCGCAGGCTCCACCCGGCGACGGAGGGATTCATGGAGGCACAGGACCAACGCGACCTGCGATTGCGGGTGGCGGAGCTGGAGCGGCGGCTCGCGCGGATGGGCGAGGCGAGCCTGCGGATCTCCGAGGCCAGCCTGGGCATCTCCGCGAGCGAGGACTTCGACGCGGTGCTGCGCGAGGTGGTCGACAGCGCCCGCGCCCTGACCGGTGCGCGCTACGGGGCGATGACCGTGCGCCGCGAGATCGGGCGGATGTCCGACCTGATCGTCTCCGGCCTGACCAGCATCGAGCGCCAGGGACTGCTGGAGATGGCCGGCGGTCCGGCCTTCTTCGAATACCTCAGCACGCTGGAAGAGCCGCTGCGACTCTCCGATGTCGACGGGTACATGCGCGAACTGGGGATGCCCGACTTCCAACCCCCGGTGCCGGCCGCCTCGCTGCTGGTCGCGCCGATCCGCCACCAGGGCGACGCGGTCGGCACGGTCTACCTGGCCCACGACGAGCAGGAGCGCGAGTTCACGCCCGAGGACGAGGCGCTGCTGGTCATGTTCGCCTCGCAGGCCGCGATGGTGATCGCCAATGCCCGCCGCCACCGCCAGGAACAGCAAACCCGGGCCGACCTGGAGACGCTGGTCGACACCTCGCCCGTCGGCGTGGTCGTGCTCGATGCCGGCTCGGGCCTGCCCAAATCCTTCAACCGCGAGGTCTCGCGGATCGTCGACCGGCTGCGCGATCCGGACGAGTCGGCCGAGGAGCTGCTCGGGCGGGTCATCTTCCGCCGCGCGGACGGTCGCGAGTTCTCGATGCAGGAGTTCTCGTTGACCGAGCTGCTCGGCATCGGCGAGACGGTGCGGGCCGAGGAGATCGTGCTCAGCGTGGACGACGGGCGCCGCGTGACGGCGCTGCTCAACGCGACGCCGATCGTCTCTGATGGGGGCGCGGTCGAGTCGGTCGTCGTGACCATGCAGGACATGGCGGCGGTCGAGGAGCTGGAGCGGCTGCGGGCCGAGTTCCTGGCCATGGTCAGTCACGAGCTGCGCGCGCCGCTGACCTCGATCACGGGATCGGCGACGATCGCGCTCGACGCGGCGGCCGACATGGACCCGGCGATGGTGCGCCAGTTCTTTCGCATCATCCGCGAGCAGGCCGATCAGATGAACAGCCTGGTCTCGGACCTGCTCGACGCCGCGCGGCTGGAGAGCGGCGAGTTGCCCGTCAATCCCGAGCCGGCCGAACTGGCCGTGCTGGTCGACCGCGCCCGCAGCGCCTTCACCAACGCCGGCGGCGGGAACCCGCTGCAGATCGACATCGAGCCGCAGCTGCCGCTGGTCATGGCCGACCGGCGGCGGATCGTCCAGGTGCTGGGCAACCTGCTCAACAACGCCGCGCGCAACTCGCCCGAGGGTTCGGTGATCCGGGTCAGCGCACTGCGCGAGGACGTGCACGTGGCGGTCTTCGTCTCCGACCGCGGCCGGGGCATCCCGGCCGAGAGCCTGCCCAACCTGTTCCGCAAGTTCTCCAGCGCGCAGTCCGAAGATCAAGGCGGCGACACCGGCCTGGGGCTCGCGATCTGCAAGGGCATCGTCGAGGCCCACGGCGGCCGGATCTGGGCCGAGAGCGACGGCGCGGGACTGGGCGCGCGGTTCACCTTCACCCTGCCCACGGTCGAGGCGGCCGGACTGGTCGCCCCGCAGCGGTCGCCGCTGCTTGAGGAGGACGAGCCGAGCGCCAACCAGCAGGAGCGGGTCCGGATCCTCGCGGTCGACGACGATCCGCAGGCCCTGCGCTACGTCCGCGACGCACTCGCGGCGGACGGCTTCGAGCCGATCCTCACGGGCGATCCGCAGGAGGCGCTCCAGTTGTTGGCCGAGCAGCGGCCTGAGCTGATCCTGCTGGACCTGGTGCTGCCTGAGACCGACGGCCTCGATCTGATGGGCGAGATGCTCCGGATCCGCGACGTGCCGGTGATCTTCCTCTCGGCCTACCGGCGCGACGAGCTGATCGCCCAGGCCTTCGAGCAGGGTGCCATCGACTATATGGTCAAGCCGTTCTCGACGACCGAACTGACCGCACGGGTCAAGTCGGCCCTGCGCCGCCGCGAGGTCTCCGAGCCGCCGCCGCCCTACGTCTCAGGCGATCTGCGAATCGACTACGAGGATCATCGCGTCACGCTCGCCGGCGAACAGGTGCACCTGACGCCGAAGGAGTACCGGATGCTGGCCGAGCTCTCCGCCAACGCCGGCCGGCTGGTCACCTACGAACGCCTGATGGATCGGGTCTGGAACGCCGGCAGCGGCGCCGACCGCCGGCCGATGCGGACGATGATGGGCAAGCTGCGCCGCAAGCTGGGCGAGGATGTCGAACAGCCCCGCTACATCTTCAACGAGCCCCGCGTCGGCTTCCGCATGCCGCAGTCAGATCCGGCGGATGATGGCGAAGAGGCGCCGGCGCAGGAGGTTGCGGATTTGGAGTAGGTGTCCCAAGGACGCGGCGCTAGTGTTGGCGCGAGGGTGTGCAGCAGGCCGCGCTCGGTCGCGAGCTCCAGCAGCGATAGCAGGTGTCCGGCGTCCGGCCTGGCCCCGTTCCGCCAGCGGTGCACCGTTCGCACGCTCACCCGAAGTAGCCGAGCCAGTTCTCTCCAGGAGAGTCCGGCGGCGGCGCGGAAGTCGGAGAGGCGGGCGGCAAAGTCATGGGGAAACTGCGCTGGTTCCGTGCGGTAGTGGTGCTGCTGCCGGCGTCCCATTGGTTCGGTACCTACCCCGCCCGACTACGCCAGGTCTTCGTCCAGCAGCGCGTCCAGTCCGCCCGGCACCTGCGTCGCCAGCCGAACCAATGAGAGCATCGCCTCGCCGTTCGGCGCGGTGCCCTTTCGCCAACGGTGCAGCTGCCGGCTGTCCACGCCAAGGGCAGTCGCCACACCTTCCCATGAGAGTCCCGTCAGCTCCTTCAGCGCGGCTAGACGCGCGGGAAAGTCCTCCGGCAAGAGAGCGACCCCGGGTCTCAGCTCAGCGCCGCTTTGTCGCTCGGTCATCTTCGTACTCCAGGGCGAACAGCTCATCGAAGTGGGTTATGTTCAAAGCCGCTTGTAGACGGCGACGCACCTCCGGCGAGGGGCTCTTGCGACCGCTGATCAGCTGGGAGAGGTAGCCCGAGGAGATCTGGGCCAAGCCGGCGAGCTCGTTCTGGCTCAGGTTGCGTCGTCCGATCCGCTCCCAGAGCGGCTCCGGCTTGAGCCTGACCCGAGGCGATTCCCTGCGTCGTCTCATCATGCTTCCTCCTTCGCGGGAGCCTGGAGGTGGTCGGTAATCCCCGGCGCCGGGACTGCCGCATCGCATCGGCAATACCGAACCTGTGTTCATGACGGCGGCATCTAGCAAGCCGTTCGCCGGAAAATCAAGGGCGTCCGAGGATCTCGCTCAGGCTTTACCCGAATCGCTTGCTGGCGGGTTTCGCCTGGTGAACGGGCGTGGTTCGGAAGCGGGACCGGCGTTGGCTACCAGATAGCGAGCGAGCGTCCATGCCAGTTACAGGTCGCGCGTGATCCGAGCTGGCAGTGTTCCAATGACCGCTTGATCTGGTCGGGTGCGGCATGACCAGTTTGAAGACATAAGAAGAACGAGTGTACGGGACGGCCCCCCGCCGATCGTGAGGCAAGGCGTTCCAGCGACCACCGGGGGCGGTGCGTGCTCTGAAGGGCCGGACACCGCCGGTGAACTCGATGTCGCCTCGGCTGAAGCCATGTGTGTCGTCTACGCGTCGCGTCGGAACAACGAAGGCGGTTCCGATGGAATCCACAGCGGGTCAGGGCCGTCTAGATGGATCAGACGGATTCAGCGAGATCTGAGTAGGGGTGACGGGCTTCTCCCGCGAGACGCGATCCGTGTCGCAGCAGCCACACGAGCCCTTGGGTTTACGGCGGTCAGTTGGCCAGCCGCGGGTTCGCATCGGGAACGGAGGGCGAGCGCGCTGGAGGTGTGCCCTATAGAGGGATGGCAGCGGCGGAACCGGCCACACCTCGCCTATGGGATGTGCCTCACCTGCCGGTGGCCTCTCGAGCGCATGTGGTGACACCCTTGGTTTCCAATCCCCAGCTGGGGCGGCCGCGACAGAGGGGTCTAGCTCCATACCAGGAGCCTTGGCCTGCTGCTCGAGCGTCTCCCTTAGGCTCAACGTCGAAAAGACCCACAAGCTTGCTTGCTTCAACGGTGCGCGTTGCCGCCAGACAACCATTGCTCCGGCTGCAACAAGCGCCACTGCAGTTCTTCTTCAGGAGGCTCTGTCTCTTCGATTGTGTACGAAACGGACTTGATGAACCGCTCCAAGCGCAACGTGAATTCCTTCTCGATGCTGGCGTGGTACGGCTTATCCACAGGCAACAGGTTCGATGCTAGGCCTGTGCGCGCACCCTCGGATTCGTGCAGTTCGTAATCCTCAATCAGCCAGATCAGCGGTCTCTCGTGGTCGCCGTGGGCAAAGAGCTTGGCAAGCAACGACCACACATACATCTCTCCCATGAACTGGCTGTGTGCATTGGCGGAAGGCCTCCCGCGCAATGTGTGTAGATCCGAGAGCAAGGCAGGTTGCCCGCCGTGGTCCGCGTAGCTGCGCATGAACTGCTCCGCCTCCTGTAGCGCCTGGCTCCATCGTCCGACCCTGGCCAACTCTCTCGCATTGCTGGCCATCCTGCCGAAGAACGTGCTTCTTGGTATCTGGTGCCCAAACTTCCCCCGTGAGAATCCCGTGTAGGGCCTGTTTCGCCCTGCCTTGAGCGTGAATCGAAGCATCCCTGACGGGCATCGCTTGCCTGGCAGATTCTCATCCACTGGAACGTTGCCCCTGTGATAGATGTGCTCGCGCCAATCTCCGCGGTTGTAGTGCCAGACAGCGAGGGATCCATCGGCACTTTCGTAGCAGTGATGACAAGTGCACTTGAACACCGGCAGAGCGTTCAGGTTCTGGCCCCTCTTGCTGTTGCAGGACCGACAGAGCACCTGTAGATTCCAGAGTCGGTCCAGAAACCTTGCGGTGCTGGGATCGGCGAAGTCCCGTGGGATGATGTGGTCGATCGTCTCGCGCGGAGCGACCTGCTGGCCGCAACCAGCCACGTGCACGCCGCAGATACCAGCGTCCCGTCTCTTGACCAGTTCTCGGGTTTTTCGGCTGATGGTGCCGTTGCGCCTGCGCCGGCTTCTCTTGCTGGTGCGATTCATGGGCCTGTATTCCTCGTGGCCTCCCGCCAGCTCCAAGGATGGACCGCGGCGCTTGGGGGTCCATTCAAAGTAGCTTGAGCGCCCGATGGTGCCAGCCCATTCCCCCTCCAGCGCCGCCGTTCTCTCCAGGGCGCATCGGCGGGGGGCGGAGTCAGCCCGAACACCCCGATCAGCCGAAGCTCCAGTTCCAGCCGCCGTCGCTCGGCTCGCAGCCCGTCCAGCGTGTGTCGCGCCCGCTTGCGTGCCGCCCACGCCTCGCGCCACTTTACGACCGTCTCCGCTGCCGCCCCGTAGACCTGCTCCTCGCCTGGTTCCGACAGCTCGGTGATCAGCTCGGGGAAGACGCGGCGGGGCGCCTGTACGACCCGCGGTGGCTGGTCGTTGTGTTCATCCACACCATCCACGTCGTCACCGTCGCCCCTGCTGCCCAGCCCTTGTGTGGCTCGCCCCACGACCGTACTCACGCGGTAGCGCAAGGACTCCACTTGCACCCGTGGGCCCTCTCGCCGTGGCGTTGCGTATGACTATTGTCGGACGGAGTGAGCGGTGGAACAGGTGGATGGGCTCGCCGTCGGCGCTCAGTGCCTCTTCGCGCGCTCCAGATTGAGGGCGAGGAGGCGTTCGAGGATGTCTTCATCTTCGATGTCGGCGGGCCAGCCGTAGGCGGCGAAGACGGCAGCATCGAGCGTTCGGTGGAGGTTGTCGAGCCAGGTCGGTCGCTGGTTGTAGAGGTTGGTCAAGGTTCGCTTCTTGAGTTGCTCGGCGGCCTCGTCGTCGACGGCCAGGAGGCGGTTGGGGAGAGAGGGGATGACGTCGGGGACCTCGCGGACCCACTCGGGCGGGTTGAGCCAGAGCCGGCGCTTTTCGTCCAGCTCCTTGGCCGCCGCGCCAATGGCGTCGCGGTGGTCGCGTTGCTCGGGCGTCAAGGCGTCGTCGGGGGTGTTGAGCGGCCAGGGGAAGGGGAAGGTCTCGAAGGTCGTGGTCGGCGTGTAGCGCGGACGATCCTCAAGGCTGGTGCCCATGCGCAGCGACCAGAGTTCGTGCGCTCTGGAGTGGAGGACGCCGAAGGCATAGTCGTCGTCGCGGGCAACGACGCTTGTCGCGCTATCAGCCAAGGTCGGATGCTCCTGCCAAACGAACACACGGTGTTTTGAGTGTCTTGGGGTCACGATGAACCGCTCAAGAGGCGCAACTGCCTGCCTCATCTCGGGGCGTGGACGCTGATGAAGCCACCAATGCTCTCTCGAGAATTTGTCGCGGTTGTTCTTCCGAGCCGGTTGAACATGGTCTTGCACGTGCGCAAACGGGGACGCAAACATTGCGGCGTCGGCCTCCGTCATTTCAGTACCGAAGTCGATGATGAACCCGTCCCTCGGCCGGCTGGTGACGTCCTTAGCAATGATGCGCGGCACGACAACATCGCTATTCGGGCGGCCATTGACGTTTGCAGGTTCTTGGAGCATTGCGCGGGCCAAGGGGCCTGGAATGTCGAATTTGCCGGCCTTCTTGTCCCCTTCGAAGCACACGCTCACGTTCTCGCTTAGACGCTCGGCTGGAGTGAGATCGATCGCCACAGTTAGGTCGGCGTTTATCTCCGCTACTTCCTCATCGTCGAGCCAGATCTTCGTTTCCGTCCCGTCGTCTTGCAGGACGATTGAGACACGAACGGCAGCTCCATCGACCGTCCACGGCTCGTCTGACCACGCTGCAAAGATGTTTCCTGTGGTCTTGATTCGATCCAGAACAACGCGGTTTACCCCGCCGCGTATGGAGTTTGTGGCAAGGAGGCCAACCCGCTTTCCATGTCCATCAGCGATCTGTCGACGCGACAACTCATGCCAGTAGCAGACCAGATCACAGCCGTTCGGGACGTATTCGCCGTAGGTGCTGTACAGGTCATCTACGTAGTGATCACCAAGCAAGCCTCTCAGCATGTAGTTGCCCAAGAATGGTGGGTTGCCGACGACGAACTCGGCATCGGGCCAGGTGGCCGGGATAGGGTCACCGCCTTCGTCGTAGGCGAGGATGGCGTCTCGGAGTTCGATGTTGTCGAGCGGTTGGAGGACGGGGTCTCGGGGGAAGCCGTAGCCGTGGTCGAGCATCCACTGGATGTGTCCGATCCAGATGGCGACGCCGGCCAGCTCCTTGGCGTAGGGGTTGATCTCGATCCCGAGCACGTTGTGCGGGTCGACGCGGGGGAACTCGCCGGTGATCCGCAGCCGCTCGGCGCCCCAGCGGATGGCCTGCTGTTCGAGGTCCTTGAGCAAACGCAGGGTGACGTAGAGGAAGTTGCCCGAGCCGCAGGCGGGGTCGAGCACGCGCACGTCGCGCAGGCGCTGGAGGTAGGCGCGCCACTCGGCCTCAGCGTCCCGCTCCCATTTGGGCAGGTTGGCGCGTCGCTTGCCCTCGCGGGTGAGCGGGCTGGGCTGGCGATCCTTCATCAGCCCGGCGACGCGCTCCTGCATTGCGGCGAACTCGCGTCGCAGCGGCGTCATGACGACGGGCTCCACAACCATCAGGATCTTCTCGCGGTCGGTGTAGTGCGCGCCGAGCTGCCCGCGCTTGTCCGGGTCGAGTCCGCGCTCGAACAGCGTGCCCAGGACGGCCGGCTCGACCTGCGACCAGTCGAGACTGGAGGCATCGGCGACGGTGCGCAGTTCGTCGCGGGTGAAGGGCAGCACCGAACTGTCGTCGAACAGTCCGCCGTTGAACCACTCGATCCGCTGGGTGCCAAAGAGTCGGCCAGCCTTGCGGTCCGACATCAGACGAAAGAGATCGCCGAGTCCGTTGGTGAACTCGTCCGGGTCGTCCTTGCATGACTCGACCAAATCGGTCATCAGGCGTCGCGGCAGCAGGCCGACATCCTCGGCGAAGAGGCAGAACAGGACGCGATTGAGGAAGTGGGCGACCGTTTCCGGATGGTTGCCGCGCTCTTGCATCGAGCGGGCGAGGTCGGCGAAACGCGAGGCGGCGGCCTGGGTGACCTCGTCCGGCGTCTGGCGCGGGCGCAAGGCCTCCGGCTCGACCATCACCGCGCGCAGGATGCGTAGGGCCTCGGCGGTCCTTTCGCCGCCAGCGGCGAGGTCGTCCAGCGTGATTTCGTGGACGCGGTGTCGGGTGTTGGTGAAGTTGGTGTGGACCTCGATGCGGTCCATGTCGCTAACGACAAGGGTGGGCGGGTTCTCGAGGTCTTCGCGGTAGTCGAGCAGCTGGCGGTAGGCGGCGGTCAAATCGGCGTGCGCGCCCTTGTACTCCCAGCCGAACCAGCCGCGCTTCCAGACATCGGCGAAACCCTTGCCGCCGAGCGTCTTGTCAACGGCGCGCTCGAAGCAGTACCAGTCTTGACTGGGATCCGCGTCGTTGGGCGCCTGCACGCCGAGGAGGTCGCAGAGGTCGTTGAAGTGAGTCTGCGCAGAAGCTCGCTCACGGCGGGCATTGTCTTGCCACTTGGCGGCGAACTCGCCGGCGGAAAGCGTTGACGGCATGGGCGCAGTTTATGTCGCTCTCCGATAGGGAAGAGGTGGATTGAGAGTTTAGGTCAGAAGCTGGATGGTCACGAGACCTCCGTCGTAGGCGTCGGCGCAGACTCGGAAACCTTCCAGCAGCCGCATCCCGACCAGTGGCGTTGTGTCCGCAGCTTCCACGTCTACGGAGACCGGTTGGTCGTCCCAGAGCACGACGGCGGAATGGACCGGAAACTGGGCTTCGCTGCCATCCGCCAGGAGCGCGCGACCCATCATCAGGAACGGCAGCTCCAGCTCGGCGGCGGTGGCGGGGGTCACGGTCAGAAACCCGCTGAAGCCCGTGTCGACGACTGCTTCAAGCCGTCGCGTCTCACCCGTGAGTCCTTGCAGGTCGAGAACGACTACTGCCTCGTAATCGGCGTTCACACGCCCGGTGATCACCGATCGCTCCGGATCGGACGCCCGCCGAA
>VXTH01000031.1:0-2347 GCA_009837565.1 Chloroflexota bacterium
AAGATCTACGGCCAGCAGGAACCCGCCGGGGCCACCGCCGACGCCGGCGGCGCACCCCCGCCACCCGACGACGACACGGTCGAAGGCGAATTCCGCGAGGTGTAGGAGTTGCGACAGGCGCCTCGTATTGAGGCAAGACATGACGGTACCCTGACGCCAACTCCGCGCCCAACGAAGAAACGGCCTGATGGCTCAATCCGACGACTTCTATGAGATTCTTGGCCTCTCTCGAGAGGCGTCGCAGGATGAGATCCGTCGATCGTTTCGCAAGCTGGCGATGGAGCATCACCCCGACCGGGTGACCGACCCGGCGCAGAAGGAGGCCTCGGAGGCCAAGTTCAAGCGCATCGCGGCGGCCTACGAGGTGCTCTCCGATGCCGAGAAGAAGGCCAAGTACGACCAGTACGGGTCGGTTGGCGCATTCGCCCAGGGCACGGGTTTCGAGGGCTTCGACTTCGGCGGCTTTGGCGACATTTTCGACGCCTTCTTCGGCGGACGGCGAGCAGCAGGACCGATTCGCGGCGGCGACCTACGCATCCAGATCGAGCTCGATTTCGAGGAGGCCGTCTTCGGCTGCGAGGAAGAGATTCGCGCCTCGCGGCTGGAACACTGCACGGTCTGCGGCGGTTCGGGCGGCGAGCCAGGCACCCAGCGCGTCGTCTGCCAGCCATGCGGCGGTTCAGGCGAGTTGCGGCGCACGCAGAGCAATGTCTTTGGGCGGTTCGTCAACGTCGCGCCCTGTGAGCCCTGCGATGGCGAAGGCACAGTGATCGAGCATCCCTGTAAAGCCTGCGGAGGCATCGGCCGCGAACAGCGCAACCGGCGGCTCAAGGTCAAGATCCCCGCCGGTGTGACCGACGGAGCGCAGATGCGGCTCTCCGGCGAGGGCGACGCGGGCCTGCGGGGAGGCCCGGCCGGCAACCTGTACGTCGACATCAATGTCCGCGCGCACGAGACGTTCATCCGCGACGGCAACGATTTGATTCTGCCGCTGCACGTGAATGTGGCGCAGGCGGTGCTTGGCTCCGAGGTGCAGATCCCCGGCATCGACGGTCATGCGCAGCCGCTCAACGTCCCGGCGGGGACTCAGCACGGGCACGAGTTCCGCCTGCGGGGTCAGGGCGTCCCGCATCTGCGCGGCCGCGGACGTGGCGATCTGCGCGTGCACGTTGTGGTTGAGATACCTACCAAGTTGTCGAGCCAGCAGCGCGAGCTGTTTGAGCAGCTCGCCGAGGAACTCGATGTGCCCACCTCCTCAGGCGGTGAGGAAGACGGCGTCTTTTCGCGCATCCGCGGAGCGTTCTCCAATTAGTCGCACGCCAACCCTGCTTCGGGTCTCGATCGCCGTCGATGCGTCACAGGTTGAGTTCGCCGTCGCCGCCTGGGAGCTGGTCGGGGTCTACAACTCGAGCGTCGAGTACCTGCTGGACGAACCAACCGAAGAACCCTGGCCCGGCCACGACAATCGCACCGAGCGTGCGGAAGTGGTCGGCTATCTGACTGTCGACCAGTGGAGTGAGATCGAGCCAGGACTGCGCGCATGTGCGGCGCAACTGCTGACGGAAGATCGGGCCCTCTCGGTCGAGCAATTGCCGGACCGCGACTGGCGTACGGCCTGGCATGACCATTTCGAGATCGTTCGCGTCCCCGGCCTCCGAACCATCGTTGTCCGCCCGCCGCACATTCCCTACGAAGCCAGCGCAGACGAGGTAGTGATCGACCTCGTTCCGGGACTTGCCTTCGGTACCGGGCAGCATCAGTCGACGCGGCTTTGTCTTGGTCTGTTAGCGGAACTGATCGAAGGCGGAGAACGCGTTCTGGACGTTGGGACCGGAAGCGGCATCCTGGCCGTCGCAGCCGCGAAACTTGGCGCGGGGTCGGTCGTTGCGACCGACATCGACCCGGTGGCCGTGGATGCCGCCCGCCAGACGATACGGCAGAACCGGCTCGTCGACCGCGCTCAAGTTTCAGAAGGTTCCATCCCGACGGCTGAACGGTTCGACCTCGTGGTCGCGAACCTCACGGCCGATCTGGTGCAGTTCCTGGCCGAAGATCTGGCAAGTGCACTGATACCGGGCGGCAGACTGGTCGTCAGCGGATTGATCGCCTCACGGCAGGATGAGGTCGCGGCTGCCCTGAGCAACAGATGTCTGCAGCTGCAGACTGTCCGCACTGAAGACGAATGGCGCGCACTGCTTCTTGGCACCGCCTCGTAGAGCAAGCTTCCTGGTTACCAAGCTGGCGAGGCGCCGCCGTCGATGTTGATCGCGCAGCCGGAGATGAAACTGGCCGGTCCCGATGCGAGGAAGACGATCATGTTGGCTGCCTCCTCGGAGGTGCCGATCCG
>VXTH01000031.1:2357-12672 GCA_009837565.1 Chloroflexota bacterium
GACCGGAATCCGTTCGCCGACGCTGTCGAGGAATTCTTCGTACGTCGCGTCGGGCATCTGCGCCTGATGGAAGCCGTGCCATTGGGCCGAGTCGACCGATCCGATGCAGGCCGCGTTGACGAGAATCTGGTCGGCCGCGACTTCCTTGCTCAGCGCCTTGGTCATGGCCAGCCCGGCGGCGCGCGAAGCTGCCGTGGGCATCGAGCCTGCGCCCGGCGTCTTGCAGCCGATGTTGAGCAGGTTGACGATTCGTCCGCCGCCGCGTTCGCGCATCGACGGCGCGCAGAGCTTGGCCAGGCGGATCGCTCCGTAGAGCTTGAGGTCAAGGTCGACCGCCCAGGTTTCGATGTCATGCGACTCGATCATCCCTGATGACGACTGGCCGGCGTTGTTGATCAGGATGTCGACGCCGCCGAAGCGCTCGATCGTGGCCGCCACAAGCCGCTCGCAGTCCTGGTCAGATGTGACATCCATCGACATCGCCAGACAGTCGCCGCCGACCGCTTCGACAGCGGCCTGCGCCTCGTCGAGCGGGCCCTGACGCCGAGCCCCGATCGCGACGCTGGCGCCTTCCTGAGCGAACAGGATCGCCGTAGCCCGTCCGATGCCCTCTGAACCGCCGGTGACAATCGCCACCTTGCCCTTGAGTCCGAGATCCATGTGATGCCCCATCCCTTGCTTGCACCCACCGCTGCGCGCGGAAGTAGTACAGTTTCTGTCCCAGCGGAGTCTAATGCTCGATCTCGGTGATGCCCCGGATCGATTCTGAGAAGAGCTCGGCGCGATGACCCGGCACTACGACGATCCGGCGATGGACGACGATCGAGCGATCGGGCTCGTGCCCCGGTACTTCCTCGACGAGTCCACGCGAGTTGAGGATGACGCGATCACGATCAGCGGCGGCAAGGCGAATCGTCTCAAGCGCGTGATGCGGATCCGCCGCGACGACGCGCTGGAACTGGTCCATCCCATCACCGATCGTCTCTACCGCGCCTCGGTTGAGCGGGTCACTCGCGATGATGTCATCTGCCGGATCGATGAAAGCCGGCCGCTGGCGCCTCTCCCTCCACCACGCATCGTGATCTCAGCCTCGTTGATTCGGCCTCAGCGATACGACTTCATGATCGAGAAAGCAACCGAGCTTGGCGTCGATGAGATCCGTCCGGTCTGGTCGCAACGGGCAATCATTCGCGGCGACGCGGCGCAGCGTTTGCACCGATGGCGGCGTTTGGCGACCGAAGCCGCCGAACAGTGTCGTCGCGAGTACCGACCCGAAATCCACGCGCCGGTCGAAGTGGTGGATCTGATCCAGGAAGCCGCAGGGCCGAACACGTTGCGCCTGCTCGCTTCGGCGCTTGAGCCTGATCAACGCATCGCGCCGATTTTCCAGCAGCGTCGCGACGACGGTCTGCCGGAACCCGATCCGGTGCATCTGTTGATTGGCCCCGAGGGCGGTTACACGCCCGAGGAGGCCGAACTGGCCCGCAACCACGGCTGGCAACCGATCTCGCTCGGCAACCGGCCCTTGAGAGCCGAAACAGCGGCAATCATCGCCATTGCGCTCACGCTGGAGGCGGCACGATCGTAGGGCGGTCGCTGCTCCGAGTCGAAGCGAATGTCGAGGTGCCCCGACTTACGAGCCTTGGGCCAGATTCGTTGAAGTGAGCGCGTTGGTCGGGTTCAACTCCTGGAACGGGTCGGGGAACTCCAGCAAGCGCAGCCAGGGGAGTGGATTGACGGTCGTGCCTCGGACGACCACCTCCCAGTGCAGGTGCGGGCCGGTTGCCAGCCCGGTGGCGCCCATCCGCGCGATCAGATCGCCCTGCTCGACCACCGCTCCCGCTGTTTGCAGCACTTCGGACAGGTGATAGTAGCCGGTGAAGACTCCTGCGCCATGGTCGACGATGATCCCATTGCCGCGTCGCCGCGTTCGCCCCGCCCAACTGACGATGCCGCTGTTGGCCGCGGTCACGGACGAACCGGTCTCGCCGCCGAAATCAATGCCGGTGTGGTACTCCTCGATTGGACCGCCGTTGAACGAGCGCTGCTCACCGTAGAGGGCGGTGATCTGTCCGTCAGAGGGCGGATCGAAGACGCCCAACCAGTGCAGTTGCGGCGTCAGCGTTGACTGGAACGGCAGCCTGGCGGTCTCGTCGGCCTGGCGGATGGCCGGCTCGAGCAGGGCGGCGTTGGGGCCGTCGATCTGGATGTTGTCGATCGTCCATTCCACGGATTCGATCTCGATCACCGTCTCCTGCCAGAGCAGTTGCTCGCCGCGCGGCCCCCACACGGCAACGCCGAGCGACTGCGGGCCGACCGGCGCATTCGCGTCGATCCCGAAGAAACCCAGGAATCGGTCTTCGCTCTTGAGCAGCGAGAACGCCTGCCCCTGCCAGGACAGTGACGCCTGGCGTGCGCCGGGCGCTTCGATCAACACGAGAACGGTCTGGCCTTGTGTCGCGGGGCTGGGGATGACGTAGACCAGTGGTTCAGGCAACTCAATGGCGAGGTCGGCCTGGCCAGCCGCCTGCGCGGCCGCCTCTTCCGGCTGGGCCTGCTGCGGTTGCGTCTGCTGCGCCTGGTCCTGGGTCCTGGACGGCGGCGCGGTCGGCTGTCGGCCAGCGGCGAACGGATCGAGGTCGTCTCCGCCGCAGGCGGTGAGGAGCACGCCGGCGCCGGCGCCGACCAGCGCCCGCAACACGGTCCGCCGGCTCAGCCGGAGCGGATAGTGGGGCGATTGCAGCGGCATCCCCCGTCCCACCTGCCTGAGATCTTCCGAATGGGACATACCGACAGAACTACTTTACAGACATCGGCTACGCTCTCATCAAGTGTCCCTCAGACCGGATGTCGGAGGCCGCTTCGGTTCGTAACGGCCGCGTCGTTGCGATTGGAATCAGCGGCAGACCTGTAAGCGGAGAACTCCCCGATGGACGATCCCCGAACCGTGCTCCTCAGTGTCGTGGCCAACGTCGAACGCGTCATCCTGGGCAAGACGAGAGAAGTGCGCCAGGCAGTGGTCGCCCTCGTCGCCGACGGGCACTTGCTGATCGAGGACGTACCGGGCACGGGGAAGACGATGCTCGCCCGGGCGCTCGCGGTTTCGACCGGTTGCACCTTCAACAGGATCCAATTCACCCCCGACCTGCTGCCTTCCGACGTTACCGGTGTGTCGGTCTACAACCAGAAGACCCAGGACTTCGAGTGGCGTCACGGACCGGTGTATTCGCAGATTGTGCTCGCCGATGAGATCAACCGGGCCACGCCCAAGACGCAGTCGGCGCTGCTGGAGGCGATGGAAGAACGGCAGATCACGGCCGACGGCGTCACCCGACCCTTACCCCCGCCATTCATGGTCATGGCGACCCAGAACCCGGTCGAATACGAAGGCACCTTCCCGTTGCCTGAAGCGCAGCTCGACCGCTTCCTGCTGCGCATCCATCTCGGCTATCCCGACGCCAACGACGAAGTCGCGGTGCTCGAAGGCCAGCAGCAGCAGCATCCAATTGAGTCGCTCACGCCGGTCACGTCCCCGGAGGAGGTCCGAGAGATCCACCGGGTGACTCGCGATATCTGGGTCGATCCGCAACTCAAGCAGTATGCCGTCCAGCTGGTGGCGGCGACTCGTTCTCACGAGGCTGTGTACCTGGGCGCCTCGCCGCGCGGGTCACTGGCGCTGTTCCGTTGCGCCCAGGCGTCGGCATTGCTGGCCGGACGCGACTACGTGATCCCCGACGACATCAAGGCGCTGGCCCACGCCGCGCTGGGCCATCGGATCATTCTCAGCCCCTCGGCCCAGGTGCGAAACCAGGATGCCCGCACGGTGGTCGATGATGTGCTCGAGCGGGTCGCGGTGCCGGGCGCCAGAGCTGCATCATGACCTGCCGGCGCTCCAGGCCGGACCGCAGAACGGACTAGAGGGTGCGCGGCGTCGGTGGAGCAGTGGCCAGCCCGTTCCGCCTCGTGTTTGGCGGGGCATGGCGCGCAACCTTCGGCACACGCCGTTCGTTGAGCATCGTCGTCACGCTGACGATTGTCGCGTTCGCCGTTGGCTTCGCTTCCAACTACTGGCTGCCGCAACGCCTCGGCTACACCTTGCTCTTCGGTCTGATCCTGGCCGGGTTCTGGACCTGGTCTTCGGGACAGGGCGTGCGCGTGCGCATGTCGCGATCCCGCGATCGAGTGCAGGCCGGCGAGTCTATTGTCGAGCGATTCGAAGTGATCAACGATTCGGCCATCCCCAAGCTCTGGCTGGAGGTTGAGGAAGCATCCGACCTGCCCGGCCACACGGCCCAGTTTGTGACCTCCCTGGGGCGCACCAGTCACCGCAATTGGCGCGTGCAGACAACTTGCCACCGGCGCGGGCTCTACAACCTCGGCCCGATCACCGTGCGCAGTTCCGATCCGTTCGACATCTTCAGCCGCGAGATGCGATTCGGACACCGTCGCGGGCTCGTCGTGTATCCGCGCGCGCTCGAGTTGCCGCGCTACTCCGCTCCACCCGCCAACCTGCCCGGTGAGGGACGGTTTCGCCGACGCACCCACTACGTCACGCCCAATGCGTCGGGCATTCGCGACTACGAACCGGGCGACTCCGTTAACCGGATCCATTGGAAGAGCAGCCTGCGCACCGGTTCGCTCAAGGTCAAGACGTTCGAGCTTGACCCGGCGTCTCACCTCTGGGTGATCCTCGACCTCTCAAGTCAGGACCACATCGGCACAGGAGACGACGCCACGATTGAAACCGCCGTGACCGTTGCCGCATCGGTCGTGCGTCTGTTCATCAATCAGAATCGATCCGTGGGCCTGATGATGTTCGGCGAACGGCTCGACGTGATTGAGCCCGACCGCGGATCACAGCACTTTGGCCGGATGCTCGAGTCACTGGCCGTCGCCCAGGCCGTGGGGACGGTGCCGGTCGCCTCGATTCTCTACCAGCAATCGCGGCGCTGGGGGCGGCACACGACCGTGATCGTGGTTACCGGCTCGACCGATCCACGATGGCAGGGAGCGATTCGCACGCTGACCCAGCGCGGCGTCAAGGCGGCGGTGGCGATGATCGACCTGGAATCGTGGGGAGGTCGCTCAGGCGCAGCGGCGACCGCCGTGGAGCTGCGAGCGCTGGGTGTCCAGGTCAACCTGATTCGCAAGGGCGATCACATTCCCGCAGTAATGGTTGGCCAGATTCCCGGCGGCGGCAGAGCATCAGGCGTTGCGCTGTCCGCCGACTCATCGACCAACGGAACCAACGGAGGCAGAGCCGCGCCTGCGGCTCAGGCCAGTATGGAAATGGAAGAAGTCCTGGCCGAGGTCGACTGGAGCAACGGCGATGATGCCGTTGAATCGGCGAGCGAAGAAACACCCGTCCAGTGAGTGCGAGAACTCCCACCGGCAACGACTCCAACGAGCCAACAACGCTCGTTGCCGAAGCGGAACGCCGCTTCTTCGCCCGCCGTGCCTCGGGCGAGACCCTCGTGGTTTCAGGTCAGCAGCGGAGGCTGACGCTCCCCCAGCGCTTGATGGAGACGACGATCACGATCGGCATCCTGCTGCTGGTCGCCCTGTCCACCTCGAACAGCATCTACATCGCCGGCTGGGTCGACGGCATGCCCGACCTGCGGATCACCGCCGCTGCGGCCGTGCTGCTGGCCGTTGGTCTGGGACAGGTCCGCCGGCTGCGCTGGCCGTTCGCGATGATCGCCGCGATTGTGGTCGGCGGCCTGATCATCATGGCGCAAATCACGCAGATGGAAACGCTGGGCGGACAGCCCTTGTTCTGGGACCGGTTCACCGACTTCGGCTTTCGCTTCCAGGACTGGTTCAAACAGGCCTTTAGCTCCGGCCTGACGACCGACAACCTGCCATTCGTCTTCTTCACCGATGTGTTCGTCTTCATTGCATCGTTCCTCGGCGCCTATGCGGTCGCGCGATGGCGAAACCCCTGGGTCGCGCTGATCCTGCTCGGCGCGTTGCTGGCCGTCAACGTCTCATATCTCTCCGACCGCCAGTGGAACCTGTCCTACGGGTTCTTCCTGACCGGCTCGATGCTGCTCTTGATGCGGGCCTCGTTGCTGCGGCGAATGGACCGCTGGCGGGCGCAAGGATCCGCCTATCCCGACTGGATCTCGCTCTCCTTCCTCGGCGCCACGATGATCGCGATCGTGCTGTTGCTCAGCCTGTCCCGAGCGATTCCGCGGCCGGATGAGTCTCAGGCGCTCGAAGACGCCTGGGCTACCATCGCCGAGCCCTTCGACGGGCTGAATGACGACTTCCGTCGCCTGTTCAGCGGAATCGACTCCCGACGCGGAGTGCCGGTCCATTCGTTCGACAACTTCCTCGTGCTGCAAGGCGACGTTGATCCTGGTGACGCGATAATCATGCGCGCTGCCGCGACCGAGCCCGGCCTGCTCCGCGGCGCGGCATACGACGAATACACGGGAAGAGGATGGCGTCAATCGCCATCAATCGCCAGGACTGTACGAGAGCTGGAACCCATCGCAGGCTCTCGGGCATCGGATGAGACCTCTGTCGCCAACGAGGCCACGGTCCTGACCAGCGAGTATCTGGAACGTCGTCCGGTTGCTGCTCAAATCTCGGTCGAGAAATCGCCTGCAGTGATGTTCTCGTTCGGCGCGCCCGTGATCGCGAACAAGGATCTGCGCGTCGACACGCTGGCATCGGTGGACTTCACGGTCGACTTCGCCCAGCCGGAGCGCTTCGATGGGACCGATCTGGAGTCGCCGCTGGCGGCCATCAGCGAGCGGATCGCAGAGGGCAATCGAGACTCGGACGACGAGATCGAGCCGCCGTCTGCCGACGAGGTGGCCTCTTACGTGCCGGCCCAGTACACGCTGGTCGACGTGGCCGTGGATTCGAAGAGCGGCGCGCCGATCGGCCTGTTACTGCGCTCAGAGCCGGAGGAGACCGATGTGCTCTCCCTGCGGCCCACGCAGCGCCGGGTGCGGGCCGGATTCACCTATCAGATCACCGGTACGGTGTCGGGCGCCAACGAAGGAGCGTTGGCCGCGGCGGGCAACGACTATCCGCTCTGGGTCAGCGAAACCTTCCTGCAGCTTCCCGACTACGACGAAGAGGAACTGACCAACCTGAACGCGTTGCTTCGCCAGATCGCCAGGAGTTTCAATCTGGGGCCCGACCCGTTGCGCGATGACGACGGATACAACCCCTACTCGATCGCTTCGGCAATTGAGACGTACTTACGCTCCGCACCGGCGATTGACAAGGACGGTCAAGTCGTGCGCGGCGACGATGGCGAAGCGATCCCGCTCTATCCGTTGACGACAGAAATCGAACTGCCGCCGGCCAAGTCGGACGCGGTTTACTGGTTCCTGTTCGAAAACGTCGAAGACGGCCTGCCGATTGGCGGCTATTACGACTACCACGCGTCGTCGATGGCCATCCTGCTGCGCCTCGCTGGCGTTCCCGCACGGATCGCGACGGGCTTCGTGCTCAGCGGCAACAACTTCGACGAGCGTACCCAGAACTACATCGTTCGCGGACACGACGCCTACGCCTGGGTCGAGGTCTACTTCCCCGACTACGGCTGGGTCGACTTCGACCCGACCCCCACGACGTCGGCGGATGAGGCGCTGGCCTCGATCGCGGGCGGCGGCGGTGGCGGCCGCCGGATCGCCGCTCAGCGTCTGGCCACGCCAAGATTCGACCTCAGACCTGGAGTCGGCGGCGTAAGTCTGGCCGACGTCGTGCTCGACGACATCCTGCAGTACCTGGCCGCGGGGACTATACCGGCCGAGAATCTCCGTCTCCAACAGGGAACCAGTCAGTGGTACTGGCTGGGTCCGGCCATTGCGGCAGCAGTGCTCGCCGCGGTTCTGCTGCTGTTCTGGCTGCTCTGGCAGATCTCGTTGCGCGGCCTGGAGCCGACTGCGAGGCTCTGGGTGTCGACTTCCCGGCTGGCGCGCTGGATCGGCATTCGCGTTGAACCCTCGACTACTCCCCAGGAGCATGCCCGGCAAATTGACGCGACGCTCGGGCTGGGAGAACTGGCCGTTGACCTCGCCGACCACTACACCGCCACTCGGTTCGGCCGCAAGACGCTGAACGAGGAACAGCGAGCGCACACGCTTCAGTCCTGGAAGCGCCTGCGCAACAGCCTGATCCGTCGCTGGCTCAGAATCCCGGTGAAGGCTCCCTCTCTGGCTGAGGACGAGATCGGGTCGGCGCCTGCTCCTGCCGGAGACTGATCGCGGTCGCTAGCGGCGCGAGATTACTCTCGGTTCACCAATCAAAGGGACGGTCCGAGAGCTGCAGCCGGCCGGCGGCCAGACGCTCGCCCGGCACAGCCCGCAGCGCATCGAGGACGGCCAACGCCTGCTCCAGGCTGGCATTCTCCAGCGGTAGTTGTTCCAGCGCGGTCTGGAGTTCGTCGAGCGCCACCGCGCGTCGCTCAAGCAGCGACTCCTCCTCGGCGAACGTTGGCGTGGTCGGTCTCGCTCCTGCGCCTTGGCCGCTCTCCGTCGACTGACGTTGCCCCTCGCTGTCAGCCTGGCTCCGCGGGCGGTCGCGCCCTGCTTCGCCTCCCGATAGCTCGCCATCTGATTCTGAGGAATCAGATGGCGGGCCTTCCTGTCCGCTCGCCTCGGGATCATCACCGCCAACTTCTTCGTCATCGTCTTCCAGTAGCGACGCCAGCAAGCCATTGACGATCTCAAGGTTGATCTTCGCATCCAGCAGCGCCGGTGACTCGCGCAGTGCCTCGATAAAGGCCAGGCGCGCGCCCAACAGATCCTCGCTGGCCCAGCGATGATTGCCGGTGTGGAGCCAGGCCATGGCGCGTACCGCCCCATCCTCGGAGCGCAGGGCGTTCAGCGTTTCCGTTTCCGCCCGCTCGAATTCACCGAGCTGATGGAGGGCGCGACCGGCGTTGAGGTGCAGCCGCGGATCGATTCCGGCGTCCGTGTACCGCGCATACTCCTGCGCCTCACGCCAGGATTCGAGCGCCTCCGTATATTCACCAGCCCCATAGTGATTCACGCCGTCGCGATTGAGTTGGCTGATGCTCGGACCGCCGCAACCACTCGCGAGCAGCATCGCCCCAGCCAGTGCGCCCAGAGAGGCGAGACCGACGCGACCGCCCAAAGACCATCCGAACACTCGCGCCGCCAGCGCCGCCAGCAGGGCAAATGCCGCTGCGCCGGCGAACCATTGGAACTGCTCGGCCAGCGCCGTCTCTTCGACGACCACCTCGCGGACCAGGTCGAGCGCGGCGAGGTCGGCGTTCATGCCCGCCATCGTGCCCGGCTGGTCGAGCTCGAGATAACGTCCACCGCCGGCCGCCGCAATCTGCCGCATATGCGTAGCATCGAGCCGCGTGATGATCGGCGCGTTGGTGGCCAGATTGATTTTCGGTTCACCGCTTGGGTCGATCGGAATGGTCGAACCGCGCTCCGAGCCGACGCCGACTGCGAACACCTGTAGTCCCTGCGCTCGCGCCGCCGCCGCCGCGCCCTCGGCGTCTCCGACATGTACTTCCCCGTCGCTGACGACCGCGATCGCCCCGTTCACGCGTCCGGCGCCGTCCTCTTCCGACGCACGGGCAATGGTGTCCGCAGCCAGTTCGATGCCCGCGGCGATGTTCGAGCCTGGCATGACAAGTGCCTCACCAGGTTCCAACGCCTCAAGGACCTGCAACGCGGCCTCGTGATCGCGAGTGAGCGGGAAGCGGAGAAAGGCGCCGCCGGCGAAGATCACGAGTCCCACTCGATCGCCGCGGCGACCGTCGATGAGTCGTTGGATCTCCGACTTCGCGGCTGTGAAGCGGCTGACTGGTTCGCCGATGCCTGCGCCGATGTCTTCAGCGGCCATGCTTTGCGAGACGTCCAGCACCACGACCAGGGAGAAGTCCGACTGTCCCAGGGTCTGCTGACCGGCGTCCCACATTGGTCGGGACGCTGCCAGGGCAATCAGTCCGAACGCCATGAGCAACAGCAATCGCGACAGCGTCACTCCCCGCCGAACGCCAGCGACCTGCGCGCCGACAACCAGCCGGTGCAGCCGGCGCGCTCGCCAGAGCCACCACCAGCCGATCCCGGCTGCGGGAATCAATGCCAACAGGGCGAGCATCGCCGGCGAACCGAGTGCCATCAGGGCGCCCTCCGCCACCACGTCGATCGCAGCCCGATCTCCAGGGCGATCAGCAACCCTGCCGCGATCAGGAACCAGGGAGCAAGCTCCTCCGTGGTCAGGAACAACTCGTCGCCGACGCGTTTGCGCTCCAGGTCGGAAATCGACTGATAGGCGTCTGCCAGTTCCTGCGAGTCGGTCGCACGGAAAT
>VXTH01000031.1:12682-17047 GCA_009837565.1 Chloroflexota bacterium
CCGCGGGTTTGAAGGCAGACCGATCGTGTAGAGCTTGACCCCTGTGGCGCGAGCCACCGCGGCCGCCTGATTCGGCGTGATGTCGGGAACGTTGTTTTCGCCGTCGGTCAGGACCACAACGATTTGCGACGCCGCGTCGGAGCCCCGTAGCAGATCGATCGCCTCCATGGTCGCGACGCCGAGTGCCGTCCCATCGGGGATCAGGCCGCTGCGCACCGAGACGTCGACCATCTCGTCGATCGCGTCCAAATCCAGTGTCAGGGGACTCAGCACCAGGGCTCGTCGCTGGAACATGACCAACCCAATCCGGTCGGTTCCGTTGGCCTGCCGCTCGGCGATGAAGTCGCGCGCGACGCGGCGGGCCGCTTCCATGCGCGTTTCATTGCCGGTCAGGCGCGCGGCCGTCATCGATGACGAGGCATCGATCACCAGGACGATGTCGATTCCCTCGGCCGGCTTGACGGCCTCGACAGTCGTCGCCTGCGGCCTGGTCGCCGCAATGATGATCAGTACCAGCGCGACCCCGCGCAGGATCGCCAGCCAGGGCATCGCTCGCATCCGTCGACTAGCGCGGCCGGCCAACGGCGGCGCGCCATGGAGCTGAGGCAGGAGATACCGAGGCCGCACCAATCGCGCTTCGCGGCGCAGCAGCCAGAGATACGGCGGAAGCAAACAGAGCAGGGCGAGCAGGGCCGGATCGTCGAATCTCACGACGAGTCTCCGTCCGACCAGATCGACTCCGCCAGTTGCACGTAGCCGCTCACACGATCGGGGCTGGGCAGTTCACCGCCAAACTGGACGCGATCGCAGGCTTCCAGCAGGCGTGTGACTCGAAGGACGACCACGCCGGGCGCTCCGACGGCAGCCAGCGCCGGACCAATCTCCGATGATGTCAGCGCCGATGCCGGCAGCGACCAATCCTCCGCCAGACGTGAGCGGACGGACATCGCCAGCTGTCGGCATTGCTCTGCCTGATCCAGCGTTGCGTCCGGTTCAAACCCTACGGGCTGCGTGACCGCAGCCTCCGTTCCATCGGTCGTGACCGTCGCGGGCGACCGTCGAAATCGGCGTCGAACCAGGGTGGTCAGCACAAATCCGATGCCGATCCCGATGATTCCCACGATCCAGGGTGTGAAGCTGCGGCGATCACCGTCAAGCAGCTCCGGAGCGCTGATCGGACGGGGCTCGGATTGCCCATCCAGCACCGAGCTGATCGTGATCGATAGCGGGCGCAAGGGAAGCTCGGTCTGCGATTGGTCGGCACGCTGAACGGGAATCACGGGCAGTTCCGCGTCGAATCGGCCGGAGGCGAATGCCCGGGTTTGGAAGACGACCAGGGTCTCGGTCTCGCTGACTTCGGTAATCACCGGCGCCGCCGGTTCCATGCCGCCCATCTGCACGACCGACCCGTCCATCAGCACACGATCGCCTGGTTCGTGACTGATCCTGACCCGGACTTCGACGGGATCACCCACGGTCAGTTCGCCGTCGGGCACGATGGACACCGTCGCTGCGGGCTCTTGGGCAATGGCGACCACTGACGGCACCACCGCTGCGAGCAGGAGCAGCAACCCCAGGCCAGCGTGCTTCACTGCCGACTCCGACGCTGGCGGAAGAGTCCGACGAGCACCGCAATCCAATCCTCGTCGGTGTCGATCATCACGGCGTCGCAGCCACATTGGCGAAGTCGGTCGAGCATCTGGCGACGCTCGCTGGCCAGTTCCCGCTCCTGAGTCTCTGAGATCCCATGGTCGGCCAGCAGCAGGTCCTCGCGCTCCGCCCCGCCCCAATGCACAATCGCGCTTCCGGCGGCGGCCGCCAGTCGCGTCTCGCGTGAATCGCGCAGGCAAACGGCCACCACATCATGCCGTCGGCTGAGCTGCGCCAGCGCGGGCTCCCAGACGTGATCCGGATGAGTGGCGACGTAGTCCGAAATGACGATCACGACTCCGCGTTTGCGCATCACGCGACCGGCGTAGCGCAGCGCGCGAGCCAGTTCGGTCCGACCCCCGGGTCGCAGCGTGAGCAGGTCGCGCAGCATGCGTAGGACGTAGCTCGATCCCTTGGCCGGAGGCACAGCCAGGACGACATCGGTCGCAAACGCCGCCACGCCGACCACATCGTTCGCGGCCGCAGCCGCCAGTCCCAGGACGCCGGCGATCTCGACCGCCCGGTCCCGCACCGACGGTCCCGAAGCGGCGTAACCCATCGAGCCGGAGACGTCGACCAGGATCAGGACCGTTTGTTCGCGCTCTTCGACGTAGCGGCGAACGACCGGGGTCCGCAACCTGGCTGTGGCTTTCCAGTCGATCGAGCGGACATCGTCGCCAGGGTTGTAGGGCTGCAACTCGGCAAACTCGAGACCCCGTCCGCGAAAGGCGGTTCGATACTCGCCAGCCAGCTCATCGCGCAGGGCGCGGCGGGCTCGTACTTCGATGTGCCGCACCTGGCGGCGAATCTCGTCCAGGGAGGGCGCCGGAGAATTGGCCTCCGTCATTGGAGGAGCGATCCACTCGCGAATCCGTTGCAGGCGGGACATGACAGACCTAGGGCAGTGGCAGCGCCGTGAGCAAGCGCGCGATCACATCGTCAGCCGTCACCTGATCCGCTTCGGCCTCATAGCTCAAGACGATTCGGTGGCGCAGCGCGTCCAGCGCCATCGCCTTCACGTCGTCGGGCGTGGCGTAGTCACGCCCCGACAGCCAGGCCACAGCGCGGGCGCTGGTCGCCAGTGCTGTGGTCGCCCGTGGCGAGGCGCCGAATTCGACGTAGGCCGTCAGCTCTCGCACCTGCCGACCGGGCGACCGGGTCGAGCGAACAAGCTGGACGATGTAATCGCGCAGCTCTGGTTCCATTCGGACCAGGCCCACGGACCTCCGCGCCTCCGCGACATCTGGCAGGGCCAGTACCGGGTTGACCGCCTGAGTTTCTCCGGTCAGGGTGCGGTCGAGCACTTCGCGTTCGTCCAGCTCGCCCGGATAGTCGACCCGCACATTCAACAGGAAGCGGTCGAGTTGCGCCTCCGGCAGGGGATAGGTGCCTTCCTGTTCAATCGGATTCTGCGTCGCCAGCACAAGGAATGGAGCGGGAAGCGGAAAGGTCTGGCCGCCAATCGAAACCTGACGCTCCTGCATCGCCTCGAGCAGCGCGGATTGCACCTTGGCGGGAGCACGGTTGATTTCGTCAGCGAGCAGAATGTTCGTGAAGATTGGCCCTTGTCGCACTTCGAACTTCGACTCGGCGGCGTTGTAGACCTCCGAACCGGTCAGGTCCGCGGGCAACAGG
The DNA here is from genome assembly GCA_009837565.1 of Chloroflexota bacterium. Classification (GTDB taxonomy): domain Bacteria; phylum Chloroflexota; class Dehalococcoidia; order Bin125; family Bin125; genus Bin125. The sequence goes on from VXTH01000031.1 coordinate 15,968, forward strand.
TCGGGCGTGAACTGGAGTCGTGCGTAGCCAGCATCGAGACATCCGGCGAGAGTCGAAACGGTCAGCGATTTGGCGAGCCCGGGAACACCCTCGACGAGGCAATGACCGTCACAGAGCAGCGCGATCAGGAGCCGAGTGACCAGCCCTTCCTGGCCGACAATCACGCGGCCTATCTCCTTGCGAAGTGCAGCAAAGGGAGAGCCCTGCGCCACGGCCGGCGTAGGCAACGACGCCGATTCCGCAGGCGGCACTCGTGCGGGTGCTGCCGGCTGTTCGGTCGCGAGCGGTCGATCGCCCCTGGCCCACTCAGACACGTCGCTCCCGACCTTCCTGCCCAACCATCATGTCCTGCGGCCCAGTGTATCCACGAAGGCCTACCATTCACGAACAACACGGCCGGGTACGAGAGCGCAGGTGGTGAACATGAGATTTGGCGTCGGCGTCGGCAATATGAATGGATTCAATGACGAGTCGGGTCCCAATGCCTGCATCGATGTCGCCCAGGCGGCCGAGGACCTGGGCTTCGACTCGGTCTGGACCAACGATCACATCGTCGTGCCGACCCAGATTGAGTCTCGCTATCCCTACAACGATCTGGGCGAGTTTCCCGCGCCGTCGACGATTCAGTGCTTCGATCCGCTGGTCGTCATGTGCGCCCTGGCGGAGGCCACGCAGTCGGTCGAGATCGGCTGTTCGGTGCTCGTGATTCCGTACCGCCATCCCGCCGTCGTGGCCAAGATGCTGGCCGCCGCCGACCAGATCTCGGGTGGGCGGATCGTGCTGGGCGCGGGCGTCGGCTGGATGCGCGAAGAGTTCGAAGCACTGGGACTGACCGAAGTCCACTATCGCCGCCGCGGAGCGGTGACGAACGAGTACCTGCGGGCAATGCGCGAAATGTGGACCAATCCAGGGCCGTCCTCGTTCCACGGACAGTTCGTCGAGTTCCACAATGTTGGCGCCTATCCCAAACCGGTCCGACGCGAAGACGGCGGCACGATTCCGATCGTGATCGGCGGTAACGGGATCAACGCCTGGCGCAGAGCCTCACGCTATGGCGATGGCTACCACGCCGCCTTCCAG